>NZ_PISP01000003.1:0-300000 GCF_002834295.1 Rhodohalobacter barkolensis
CTTTAGTCAAGTATTTTAGTTACTACTCCGGCGCCTACGGTACGGCCACCCTCTCGGATCGCAAATCTCAACCCTGATTCCATCGCTACCGGCTGAATCAACTTCACATTCAGCTTCACGTTGTCGCCAGGCATGACCATCTCCACTCCGTCAGGAAGCTCACACGCTCCGGTTACATCCGTTGTACGGAAATAGAACTGCGGACGGTATCCCTTGAAGAATGGAGTATGTCGTCCACCTTCATCCTTGCTCAGTACGTATACCTCACACTCAAACTCTTTGTGTGGAGTAATCGAACCGGGCTTGCAAAGAACCATTCCGCGCTCGAGCTGTTCCTTGTTAATTCCACGAAGCAGAATACCGGCGTTGTCTCCGGCCTCTCCTCTGTCAAGCAGGCGACGGAACATTTCAATTCCGGTAACCACACTCTTCATCGGCTGCTCTACAATTCCTACAATCTCAATCTCGTCGTTCAGCTCCACAACCCCACGCTCAATACGTCCGGTTGCTACTGTACCACGACCTGTAATGGAAAATACATCCTCAACAGGCATCAAAAATGGTTTGTCTACATCTCGCTCCGGTGTTGGGATCGTGTCATCCACAGCATCCATCAGCTCCACAATCTTCTCTTCCCACTCCGACTCGCCGTTCAGCGCGCCAAGGGCACTTCCCTGAATCACAGGAATGTTGTCCCCGTCAAATTCATAGGATGACAAGAGTTCACGAACTTCAAGCTCTACCAGCTCCAGAAGTTCTTCGTCGTCCACCAGGTCTACCTTGTTCATAAAGACAACAATCTGTGGTACACCTACCTGACGGGCAAGCAGAATGTGCTCGCGGGTCTGTGGCATCGGACCGTCGGTAGCGGCAACCACCAAAATCGCTCCGTCCATCTGAGCCGCTCCGGTCACCATGTTCTTCACATAGTCGGCGTGACCCGGGCAATCTACGTGAGCGTAGTGACGATCTTCGGTTTCATACTCCACGTGAGCCGTCGCAATGGTAATCCCACGCTCGCGCTCCTCAGGTGCATTGTCAATATCCGCAAACTGCTTGGCAACTCCACCGTAGGTCTTCGCCATTACCGTGGTAATCGCTGCCGTTAATGTCGTCTTACCGTGATCTACGTGACCAATCGTCCCTATGTTTACGTGCGGCTTACTCCGCTCAAACTTCTCTTTTGCCATGATTATATTCTTTTTTAGTAGTTATTAAGCTTGTTGTTCAATGATTTCCTGAGCCTTTGAGTCAGGTACCGCTACATATTCAGAGAACTCCATAGAATATGCCGCACGGCCTTGTGTAAGTGATCGAAGATCTGTTGAATAACCAAACATTTCTGAAAGCGGCACTTTAGCCTTCACAACAGAGCCTTCTACATTATTATCCATTTTCTGGATGATTCCGCGCCGACCATTTACATCACCGATTACATCACCCATAAATTCTTCTGGTGTTGTAATCTCTACTGCCATAACAGGCTCAAGTAGCTGTGGACCGGCTTTTTTTGCAGAATTTCTAAATGCTAATTTAGCACAGAGTTCGAAACTAACCTGATCGGAGTCAACATCATGATATGATCCGTCAAACAATCGCACACCAATTTTCTGTGCGGGATAGTTTGCCTGGATACCATTTTTCATTGCTTGTCGGAATCCTTTTTCAACAGACGGGATAAATTCACGTGGAATATTACCACCTACAATCTCATTTACAAATTTAAAATCCTCATCTACAGATACATTTTTGTCATCATCTGCATATTGCTCGAAATGCTCCATTGGACCAATTTCGAATGATATATCAGCAAATTTACCACGACCACCCGTTTGTTTCTTGTAAACTTCCCGGTGCTCAAAAGGTTTAGAAATTGTTTCACGATAAGAAACCTGTGGCTGACCCACATTAGCTTCTACTTTAAATTCTCTTCTGAGTCGATCTACAATAATTTCAAGGTGAAGTTCACCCATTCCGGCAACGGTTGTCTGACCTGTTTCTTCGTCAGTAGTAACCTGGAACGTAGGATCTTCTTCCGCAAGTTTAACTAGTCCTGTCGTCAGTTTTTCGGCATCAGCCTTAGACTTAGGTTCAATAGCCAGTTTAATTACAGGCTCAGGGAATGTAATTTGTTCGAGAACAATCGGATTGTCCACATCACAGAATGTATCACCGGTATTCACCTTTTTAACACCTACAGCAGCAGCAATATCTCCTGCTCGTACAATGTCAATATCTTTCTTATCGTTGGCGTGCATCTCAAGGATTCGGCCAACTCGCTCACGATCACCTGTTGTTGAGTTCAAAATATATGAACCCTTCTCAAGCTGACCGGAATAAACGCGGAAGAATGTCAATTTACCG
This sequence comes from Rhodohalobacter barkolensis, assembly GCF_002834295.1. Classification (NCBI taxonomy): domain Bacteria; kingdom Pseudomonadati; phylum Balneolota; class Balneolia; order Balneolales; family Balneolaceae; genus Rhodohalobacter; species Rhodohalobacter barkolensis. Next base: position 2,365 of record NZ_PISP01000003.1, read on the forward strand.
ACGTATGGGTCAGTAGCAATCTTAAATGCGAGAGCAGAAAATGGCTCATCAACACTAGGATTACGTTTCATCTTCTTGGTTTCATCCTTTGGATCAACTCCATCTACCGCCTCTACATCGAGCGGGCTTGGCAGATATTCAATCACTTTATCGAGCAGCACCTGAACACCTTTATTCTTCAGAGCTGTTCCACAAAGTACCGGAGTAATATCGCGTGCCAGAGTAGCTTTTCTGATCGCGCTATTAATTTCTTCTTCTGAAATCTCTTCTTCCATCAGATACTTTTCCATCAACTCATCATCATGATCAGCAATGTTTTCAAGCATCAACTTACGGAATTCATCTGCTTTAGATTTCAGATCTTCAGGTATTTCAACCACATCATATTTAGCACCCAAAGACTCATCATCCCATACAATAGCCTGCATGTTAATTAGATCTACAACACCTTTAAAGCCCTCTTCAGCTCCAATTGGAATCTGAATTGGGATAGGGTTTGCCTTTAATTTTTCACGCATCTGCTCAATCACGTTATAAAAATCTGCACCTGTACGGTCCATCTTATTTACAAACGCCATTCGAGGAACTTTATACTTGTTAGCCTGACGCCATACAGTTTCTGACTGCGGCTGAACAGCACCTACTGAACAGAAAACCCCAATCGCACCATCTAATACACGAAGAGATCGCTCTACCTCTACGGTAAAATCAACGTGACCGGGAGTATCAATAATGTTAATACGATGATCTTTCCAGATACAATGCGTAGCAGCAGATGTAATGGTAATACCTCTCTCCTGCTCCTGCTCCATCCAGTCCATTGTAGCAGCACCATCATGAGTTTCACCCAATCGGTGACTTCTACCGGTGTAAAACAGAATACGCTCTGTTACAGTAGTTTTACCGGCATCAATGTGTGCCATAATACCGATGTTTCGCGTCCTGCGAATTCGGTCAATAATTTTCGGATCAGCTTTTGTCGTTGCTTCAGACATGAAATTGTGTGTTTAAATACTAAATTTTTTAGAATCGGAAATGAGCAAATGCTTTATTCGCTTCTGCCATTCGATGTGTTTCATCTTTCTTACGAACCGCACCACCTTCATTCTTTGATGCGTCAATTAATTCACGGCTTAATCGAATCGCCATAGACTTATCATTTCTCTGTCTTGACGCACGAATCAACCATCTCATACCAAGAGCTGTGCCTCTTTCTGAGCGCACTTCCATTGGCACCTGGTAAGTCGCACCACCTACACGGCGACTTTTCACCTCAACAACCGGCGATGCATTAGAGAGAGCCGTTCTAAAAACTTCAATTGGCTCTTCACCGGTTTTTTCTTCAATAATTTCAAATGCTTGATATAATATCTTTCTTGCAACGCCCTTTTTGCCGTCACGCATCAAGCTGTTCACAAACCGGGTGACTAACTTATCATTAAATATCGGATCCGGTTGTACTTCTCTTTTTTCTGCTGTTTTTCTGCGCATAATCTCTAAAGATTAAAAGTCCCTGTGTTAACCTTTTGGTTTCTTTGTTCCGTAATGGCTTCTTCCCTGCTTACGATCATCCACTCCGGCTGTATCCAGCGTTCCACGAACAATGTGATACCGAACGCCCGGAAGATCTTTCACTCGTCCGCCGCGAATCAACACAATACTGTGTTCCTGCAGATTATGGCCTTCACCAGGGATGTAAGCTGTAACTTCATAGCCATTTGTTAACCGAACTCTTGCTACCTTACGCAGAGCTGAGTTTGGCTTCTTAGGTGTTGTTGTATAAACACGGGTGCAAACACCACGTCTTTGTGGACAGTTTTGCAGTGCCGGTGAGGTTGTTTTCTTCACTTTGCTGCTTCTGCCGTTTCTAATAAGTTGTTGTATTGTAGGCACGGGTTTTACCTGTTTGGTTTCGTAAAATCAAGAGCTGATAAAGATAGCAATTTAACTACGGCATATGCAAAATATTTATCCAAAATTTTTCCTTTTTGTTTCGAAAATCCTATATAGTGTACAAAACTGATCAAAAACGGCTGATTCACCCAAAATATATAGATAAATTGTTATATAACATTATATCAATTTGAAATTACTAGATCTCCATAATCTTAGCCAAAAAAGGCTCGCTGCGCTACAGTCTGCCGGAATCCATCACCCCGAAGACCTCCTGATGTTTTTCCCACGCAGATATATTGATAAATCCAATTTTAAACCGATTGGATTTTTGAGTGAAACCGGTGAACCTGTTTCTGTAGCTGGTAAAGTTCAATCCGTAAATGTTACCGGCTACAAAAATAAACGGCGGCTTGATGTGATTATTCGTGATGAATCGGGTTCGATGAAAGCTGTCTACTTTAAAGGGTGGAAATATTTTATCAATCGGTTTAAAAAAGGCAGCTGGGTTGCCCTTTATGGTACTGTAAAACAGTATGGCCGATATATGAGCATGGCACATCCCGAAGTGGATGAAATATCCGGGCCAGATGATGTGGAAAAGTTTCAATCCCTGATCCCCATCTATCCGAGTAATAAGCATTTTTCAAAAGCATATATTACCAATCAGCTGGTTACCGATTGGGTACAACAAATTTTATCAAGTACCACTGTACCGGAGTTTCTACCCAATCAAATCCTGGAGCGGCACAAATTTCCTATCAGAGATAAAGCTCTTCACTATATCCATCAACCTGAAAACATCAATCAGTCTGATCGGGCGTTAGAACGCTTTAAATATGAGGAGTTTTTTCTGTTTGAACTGAGTATGGCCAAAATCAAAAACATTCGCATATCAAGAGCAGAAGGTAAAATTTTAAAGCCCGGAGAACTCACTAAAAATTTCTTTAACAATCAGCTTCCGTTTAAGCTGACCGAGGGGCAAAAGAATTCCTTGAAAGATATCCGTGTAGACCTTCAGTCGGGAAAGCAGATGAATCGGCTAATCCAGGGTGATGTTGGCGCCGGAAAAACAGTTGTGGCAATCGGCTCCATGCTTATGGCCGTGGATAACGGTATGCAGGCGGCACTCATGGCCCCAACCGAAATACTTGCCGAGCAGCACTACCACACCATCAAAGAGTATCTGGAGCCTCTGGGTATTAATCACAGGTTGATTACCGGCAGCCAGTCTGCCCCCCTTCGCAGAGATATTTTAAGTGATATTGCCGGCGGAACTTGCCAGATTGCTGTAGGAACACACGCTATTTTTCAGGATAAGGTTGAGTTTAACCGCCTTGGGCTGGTAGTGATCGATGAACAGCACAGATTTGGAGTAAAACAGAGAAATGAGCTGCTTCTGAAGGGAAACAATCCTCACCTGCTTGTGATGTCGGCCACACCCATACCTCGCTCACTGGCTATGACCATCTATAGTGATCTTGATATCTCAATCATTGAGGGCTTACCCGGTGGACGCAAACCGATCAAAACAGCTGTAAGAACAGATAAGGAGCGCCCGGGGGTTTACAATTTTCTCGAAGAAAGCATCAAGAAAGGAGATCAGGCGTACATTGTCTACCCGCTGATTGAAGAGTCTGAAGCGATGGACTTGAAAGATGCCACCATGGGTTTTGAAAAGCTAAAGCGGCGATTTCCCGATTTCCGGATCGGTCTGCTTCACGGAAGGTTGAAACCTGAGGAGAAGGATGGCATCATGAAACGTTTTTCCGAAGGTGAAATAGATATACTCGTCTCCACAACAGTAATTGAAGTGGGAGTAGACGTACCGAATGCATCCATCATGATTATAGAACATGCCGAGCGATTTGGGCTTTCTCAGCTTCACCAGCTTAGGGGACGAATTGGCCGTGGCAGAAAACAGAGTTACTGCATTTTGATGCCCGGACAGAAACTGAGCAAAGACGGACGCTATCGCCTGAAGATGATGATCGACACCACCGACGGATTTAAAATTGCGGAGGCAGACTTAAAACTTCGTGGCCCCGGAGACTTTCTCGGCACGAAGCAGAGTGGACTCCCTGAATTTAAATACGGGGATATTCTGGAAGATCGAATCACATTGGAGCAGGCTAAAAATGATGCGTGGCAAATTGTTCGAACAGACAACGAACTTTCCAAACCTGAACACAAGTCCCTGAAGAAAGTATTCGAGCCCTACTTTAAGACAAAAGCTGAGTTTTTTGGGATTGGGTAGAAAGAGCGCAAAGATCCATTACCCACAAATTTTGCCACAGAAGCACGGAACGTTTCATAATTTTCAGTGCACTTCCGTGATTCCGTGGCAATTATTCATCTGCCAATTTTAAAACCTTTTTATACTGCTCTTCAGTCACCTCGGTTATAGAAAGTCTGTTCCGTTTAAAAAGCTGCATTTCTAAAAGATCTTCATGCTCCTTAAGCTCATCACGCGTGACAGGTTTCTCAAATTTTTGAATAAATTTCACATCAATCAGCTGCCATCGCGGATCACTCTCACTGCTTTTTGGGTCGAAGTATTTGCTATCCGGATCAAACTGGAGCGGGTCGGGATATGGCTCTGTGCAAACTTCCATCTCGCCAGCAATCACAGGCGGTTTCACATTCGAATGATAGAAAAACGCCCGGTCTCCGATGTTCATTTTGTCTCTCATGATGTTGCGTGCTTCGTAATTTCGCACGCCGCTCCAGCGAATCTGGCCATCACGTTTAAGGTCGTCGATACTGTAGGCATCCGGTTCAGACTTCATTAGCCAATACTGTTTTTTACTCATCGATAAATCTTTTTGTAGTTTGATATTTAACTTTGTGATTCAAACAGGGGTATTAACCCGATCATTCCGTAGAAATTAGCCATGCAATCAACAAATAAAAAGCCTGAAAAACCTGTACTGTTCTGGAGTGGCGGCAAGGATTCTTACCTGGCACTTTTGGAGTGGCAATCTAATGAAAATCCCGAGCCGATATTGATCACAACCTATGATGATGAAACAGGAGTGGTGCCATTTCAGGAGATACCGATCAGCCGGATTCAACGACAGGCATTAAAACTTGAGCTTCCGCTCATCACCATTCCACTTTCTCACCCGGTTGATAATCGTTCTTATCTGTCAACACTTAAAATCGAGTTTACATCTGCCCCATACCGGGTTACTGATTTGATATTTGGGGATATTCATTTGCAGGATATCCGAGAGTGGCGGGTAAAAGAATTTGGAAATCTTGGATTCAAATGCCATTTCCCCATATGGAAAAAGTCCACTGAGGAGCTTTTAACTCTCCTTGAAAAACAGAAAAAAGTTACCGTTAAGCTGCGATCTGTTTCTGAATCTCACCGAAACAGGATAAAACCCGGGATGACGTTCAATCGAAAATTTATTGAGTCACTCCCTGATGATATTGATCCGTTTGGAGAGTATGGTGAGTTTCACACCGAGGTTATCTTTGATTGAGTGAATTTTACTTCTCTGAATATCGCCTGATATACCATCGAACCGTTTCTGCAAGTTCTTCTTCAAAGTCGGAAGAAGGAGCCCATCCCAGTTCACTGTTGATTTTTGAGATATCTACCGAGTATCGAAAATCATGCCCGGGACGATCGGTCACAAAAGTAATCAGGTTTTTATAATCCCCATCGGGGCCTTCGCCAACTTCGTTATTCAAAATATCACATATCAGCCGAACCAGATCTATATTTTTCCACTCATTTTTCCCGCCGATATTATAGGGTTCACCCGCCTTTCCCTCTTCAAAGATTTTCATCAATGCTTTACAGTGGTCTCTCACAAAAAGCCAGTCCCGAACATTTTCTCCGGAGCCGTAAACCGGAATTTCTTCCTTCTCCAGTGCCTTTCTTATCACGGTTGGAATCAATTTCTCATCGTGCTGATGCGGACCAAAATTATTTGAACAGTTTGTAATCACCGTGTTCATTCCATAGGTGTGAAAGTAGGATCGCACAATCATATCGCTGCCCGCTTTAGATGCAGAGTAAGGAGAATTTGGCGCGTACGGAGTAGTCTCCGTAAAGGATCCTTCATCGCCAAGCGTACCATACACTTCATCCGTAGATACATGTAGAAATCGCTTGGGACCTGAAACCGTTGATGCCTCACTATTCCAGAATTGCCTGCACTCTTCCAGAATATTGAATGTTCCTACAACATTAGACAGGATAAACGGCTCAGGGCCTTGAATGGAGTTATCCACGTGAGATTCTGCCGCAAGATGAATCACACCGTCCGGTTTCCATGTTTTAACGGTCTCCATTACCGCTATCCGGTCAACAAGATCAAGTTTTTTGAAATGGTAACGACCCGATTGTTTCAGGGGAGTTAGATAGTTAATATCTGATGCATATGTGAGTTTGTCGAGATTCAAAATCTCAACATCGGGATAGTTTTCATGCAGATAGAGTATCAGGTTTGAGCCGATAAATCCTGCACCGCCGGTTACAATTAATTTCATTTCTCTTGGTTTATTTTCGAAAATTCACACTTGCCTATTTAAAACAGATCATGTTCATCCATTTCACTTAATAACGGGAGATTTTTGTCTTTCTCTGAGAGAATAGGTGCTTCAACCTTCCAATCAATATTCAAGTCGGGATCATCCCACTTCACACCCCGTTCCAGTTTCTTGTTATAGTAATCGTTGCACTTATAGTATACGGTAGCTTCATCCGAGAGTACCGAAAAACCGTGTGCAAAACCGGTAGGGATAAACATCATATGCCGGTTCTCACTACTCAATATCGTTGCATAGTGTTGTTTAAAGGTTTGTGAATTTTGCCTCATATCAACTGCAACATCCAGTATTTTACCTTTCGGAACCATCACCAGCTTCCCCTGTGAGGCAGGAGGCAATTGATAGTGCAACCCTCTCACCGTCCCTTTTTTGGATACAGAAATATTATCCTGGACAAACTCAAACTCCAGCCCGTGATCTTTAAACAACTCCACCCGGAATGTTTCCAGGAACTCTCCCCTTTCATCCTTAAATCTGTCGGGTTTGATTAGCCAGACGTGCTGCAGCGATGTCTCTTCAAATTTCATAATGGATGATTTAGTTTCTTTAAAAGAACTGATAATCCTGCTTTCCAAGCAAGCACATTTAATCCCTCTTTTTCAAGTTTTTGATTGGACAGAAGCGAAAAAGCAGGGCGATTTGCTTTCGTAGGAAATTCTGATGAAGGAATCCGATTCACTTTCACTTTTAAATCCGATTGATTGAATATTTCCTCCGCAAAATCGGCCCAGGAAATCTTTCCCTTTGAACTAATGTGATAGATTCCGGATTTACCATCTTTCAACAACTGAAATGTTTTTTCAACCACATCAAACGTAAAAGACGGGCTTCCTTTTTGATCATCTACAACAGAAAGTTCATTCCGTGTTTCCGCGAGACGAAGCATGGTTTTTACAAAATTGTTACCAAATGGTCCACATAGCCACGAAACCCGGATGAGCAGGCAGTCAAGTGGGCTCTTTTCAATAATAATTTCACCTGCTCGTTTAGATCTGCCGTAAGCGTTGACGGGTCGCTTTTCAGCATCTTCAGGATAACCTTCGGGAAACTTACTCCCATCTTCAAAGTTACCGGGAAACACATAGTCCGTGCTGAAGTGAACCAATTTACAGTTGTATTCCATACAGGCACTGACCAGATGCTCAACTCCAGTTTCATTTACAGAATATGCCAGCTCTGTCTGATCTTCAGCTTCGTCCACGTTAGTGTAGGCAGCACAGTTAATCACAACATCAGGCCGACACTCTTTGAGCCGATTTCTGACCTCTTCCCTGTTTGTGATGTCCAGCTTTGAGGAGCCAAAAGCATCAAAAGGCAACCCTTTCAATTCTAAAAAGCGAACCCACTCTTTTCCCAATTGTCCATTTGCACCTGTGATGAGAAACTTCATTTCAAAAGGTTTTAGCGGCAAGCTCATTAGCTCTCTTGTAGGAATCCGGAGTGCCGGCATCGGTCCACCACCCTTTCAGTACCGAATATTTCATGCGCCCCTGTCGGATATAGTGATTGTTTACATCTGTAATTTCCAGTTCACCGCGATTGGATGGCTCGAGGGTTTCAATAATATCAAACACATCCGGCGGATAGATATAAATACCCGTTACAGCAAATTTGGATTTCGGATGGGCCGGTTTCTCTTCAATCCCTTTGATCTGATCCCCGTCAATTTCAGCAACTCCAAAGCGTTCAGGAGCATCAACCTCTTTGATCAGAATTTGAGCTCCGTGGCTATCGAATTTTTTCATGGCATCCTTTAAATCTGCCTCAAAAATATTATCACCCAGAATTACAGTCATAGAATTATCCCCAACAAAATTCCTTGCCAAACCAAGCGCCTGGGCAATCCCCCCTGCTTCGTCCTGAACCTTATATGTAAACCGGCATCCAAAATTCTTACCTGAACCCAACAAATTCACCACATCTCCCATGTTCTCGGTTCCCGTGACAATTAAAATTTCCTCAATTCCCGAATTCGTCAGTTTTTCAATCGGGTAGTAGATCATCGGCTTATTACCAACTGGCAATAAGTGCTTATTGGTTACTTTGGTCAGGGGATAAAGCCGCGATCCGGTTCCCCCCGCTAATATGATTCCCTTCATAGATTTTTATTCCGTTTGAGTAGCTTTGAGCCTACAGTAATCCATTAAAATTAATTATATCTTTAACGATCAAATAAAATCATTCTAATTCTGTTGAACAGGCCGTACTGTGTATCTTTAAATATACCCATTTGCACTTGGGCTTCACTCTTTTAAAAGGTATGAGAAACTCTCAGTCCATAAAAATTTTAATCTCTCTCTTCTCAATTCTGCTCATCGGAGGGCTTTTTAATCAAGCCAGCGCGCAGGACAGAGCCGTACAGGATACAATTAGCAGCTCCAGAAACTGGCAGCCAATGCCAGCTGAATTAAAAATCAGTACTGCTTCTAAGCAGATGAACCTGCAGGTCCCTACTACTCAATCTCTCACAACTCCGGTAAACGGTTTTGCAGACGAGTTTGCTCCGGCAAATTGGACCTTTGATCCTGATGGCGGTGACGGGAGTGTCGATACAGGTGATGCGCCGAATTCAATAAGCTTAATTAGTTCAGACGATCAGTCGGGTACAGAGAATAATTCTACTTACTGTATCACAATTCCGGGTGGAAATGAGGGGGTTTTGGAGTTTGACTGGAACTATGAATCCGATGACGTTGACGGACCTCAATATGACCCGTTTGGTTACATCGTTAATGGAAATACAACTCAATTAACCGACGATAACGGTGCAGATATTCAGTCGGGCAATGTGAGTTTTTCCATAAATGCCGGAGATCAATTCTGTTTCCTGGCGCGATCTACAGATCAACAGTTTGGAAGAGCCGAAACCCAGGTCACCAATTTTAGTTTCACACCACCCGCGCCCACTGAAGAAAACATATTTACCACCTCTGGCACATGGACCGCACCCGAAGATGTATTTGAGATCACCGTTGAAGTGTGGGGAGGCGGAGGTGGTGGTAGCATTGAAGCTGCAGGTAATTCCTCGAAAGGTGGTGGAGGCGGAGGTGCATATTCAACGCAAACAATCAGTGTAATTCCGGGAAACACTTATAACTTTACGGTAGGTCTTGGCGGAACTCCCGGAAATGCAGGAGGTGACTCATTTTTTGGTGATGGAAATGAGGTTCTTGCCAGTGGAGGAAGCAGCGGGAATCAATCTGATGGCGGTGCAGGCGGTACCGCAACTTCAAGCATTGGTAGTGTATCTTTTTCCGGAGGTACCGGTGGAAATGGACAGACCACTGGCAATCCACCACCTACAAGAGCAGGCGGCGGCGGCGGTGGGTCTGCGTTTACTAACTCTAATGGTGGTAATGGTGTAAATGGCGCGCAAGAGAATGGTGGAGATGGCGGTATAGGAACTGGTAATGGTGGTGAAGGAAGCGTAGGAGATCAAGAAGCTCAACCCGGCCAAGTCCCCGGCGGCGGCGGTGGGGGCGGTGGACGAAATGGAAACAGCGCCAGCGGAGCCGATGGCCAAATTATCATCACATTTGAGCTTCCTGCACAACCCGACCCAACTCAAACCACAATTACAGCTGATCCCGACATCTTAGTAGCTGACGGTAGTTCAACTTCTAATATCACCGTTCAAGCCGTTGACGAAGATGGAGTTAATATCACGGATGGAGGGGCAACCGTTACTCTGTCTGCAACAGATGGAACCTTAAGTCCGGTAACCGACAACGCCGATGGGACTTACAGTTCTACATTTACATCATCAAATACCCCGGGCGTAGTCACAATTTCCGGAACTATTGACGGAGATACGATAACCGACACCGCTGAGATCGAACTAACTCCGGCCTCTGGAACTGTTTACTATAGCATTCAGAGCGGTGATTTCGACAATCCGAACGCCTGGTCTTTCACCGGCCATGATGGCGACCCCGCAGGATTTGCACCCGGTTCCAGCGACATCATCTTTATTGGTGGCAGCAATAGCACAGATCACAATATTTCACTCGTTCAAGATTTCACGCTCAACGAGCCCGGCGAGCTGAATGTGGTTAACACAGGCGACGGAGCCGGTATTTTATCGACTGAAAATTTTGTGATTTCGGGTACGGGCGAATTTACTCTCGAAAATGGTTCAACTTTAGAAATTGGTTCAGCGGACGGTATTTCAACTACTGCTTCAGCCGGAAATATTCAAACCAACACCCGTACTTTTGGCGAAGAGGCAAACTATGTGTACAACGGCCAATCAGAGCAAATCACAGGGGATGCCCTCCCAACAGATGTGAACAATCTTACCATTGATAATAGCAACAACGTACTTGCCAATCAGTCATACCGGGTAAATGGTACGCTTAACCTGCTCGACGGTGCATTCGTAATTGGAGACGGACTTTCCTTAATCGCTAACAATAAAAATGTCACTTCCGGGGAGCTCACTTATCAACTGGAAATATACGGACAGCCCGGGTACCGAATGCTATCCTCACCTATTGCTGCAGACTTTGATAATTTTTTAAACGGTGTTCTTACTCAAGGGTATACCGGTGCTTCACTCTCCGGCGATTTACAACCCAACGTACTTTGGTATGAAGAATCATTTGAAGGCACGGATAACCAGAGATGGCGGGCTCCGACGAGTGCTTCAAATCAAATAGTGCCGGGCCGAGGCTATTTTGTCTACATGTTTGGTGATGTGGAAAGCGACAATCGATACAACGATCCGCTACCCTACCTTCTGGATGTAAATGGATTGGAAAATGAAGGCACCGGTGGTCAGATTGACCTGAACGTTACCTATACCGCAGAAGCAGATACCGGATGGAATATGGTTGGAAATCCATATGGAGCGGCTATCGACTGGGATCACCCCTCATGGACAAAAACCAATATAGATCCTACAATTTATGTCTGGGATCCCAATACGAATCAGTATTTAACCTGGAACGGCAGTGTTGGGGATATCGACGATGGTATTCTGGCACCTTTCCAAAGTTTTTGGATAAAAGCAGATGAAAATCCTGAGCTTATTGTAAGTGAAGATGCAAAAACGTTTGGCGGTTCATTTTCAGGAAAAGCTACTCAGCAGGAGAATGCACCTCTCATTAGTATCAACGCCAGATATTCCAGGAGATATCAGTCCACGGCACATTTTTCTTTCAGCGAATCTGCCAGTTATGGTTTAGATGAATCCGATGCATACAAACTCTTACCACCCCCCGGAGTAAGCGATTACTTGGAGGTTTACTCCCTGACAAATCGTAACGATCGGCTTGCAACCAATCATTTGCCACGCCGCTTTGGATCTAGCATCACCATTCCATTCAGTGTTAACGCTTATAAAGATGGATTCCCAATATCTGATGACATCGAACTTAATTTCTCAAACTTTGAAAATATTCCGGAGGCTTGGGAAGTTGAGCTGGTAAATCTTCAAACAGGTCAAACGTACAATGTCAGAGAATCGAAAAAAGTTAGAGTAGACATGAGTCATCTTGCAGAACATTCAGATGGAACTCGTCATAAAACAGGATATGAAGTTATAACCAGAGACAAAGATAGCCACATACAATTCGAATTAAATATAAATCCGGGATCTGACGCTGCAGATCTGCCAAACTCATTCGAATTAAAACAGAATTATCCGAACCCGTTTAATCCTTCAACCCGGATTCGGTTTGATCTTCCAATACAAAGTGAAGTTAAGTTTGAAATTTATGATATGCTTGGTCGTAAAGTAGCTACAATCATTGACGAAACCCTTTCTGCAGGTAGCTATGAGAGGGTTTGGGATGCATCAAACTTATCAAGCGGTGTTTATATCACAAGATTAGTCACATCCAATGGAGTGTTCACAAATAAAATGACTCTGATCAAATAGATGTATAGGAAGTATAAGTAAACAGAGCCCCTTAATTTTACTCTTTTACAGACTAAAAAGAGAAACACCACATAAAATCACTCCATCAACTTTCTATACTCCGAAGTATTGGCAGGATCTGCATCACTTAGAATATTATAAGCAGCTGTGCGCACTGAAGGCGTTGCATCCATCAAAGCGGCTGTTATTTCTACAGACTTGGTTCCGAAGAAGATATCAAACAGGTAATTATTGCTTGTCACACGTTTGGTCTCCCGGATCTCATCCAAAGCCTCAACAATTTCATTTCTGGCCTCTTCCGGATTTTCAGTAAACTGATCAAGACCGAGCCGGTGATACCTGTAGTACGCCGCTCTTAAATTTCTATATGATGGGTTCGTAATATCATTAATTAAACCAAATCGGTTTCTTTGCGCTCCGATGGACCTGCCCCATCCCTGAGCTCCCGTATTTTGAGCTATTTCAAAAATTTCTTGTGCATTGTTGAAAAATGAGGTTCCGCCAAGCTCTGAAAAACTATCGTAATCATAACCTAATAAGATGTAGGTATAAAAATCGATGAAGGTGGTTAACTCATCAAATTGCAGATCATCAAAAATCAGATTTTTATTTCTGGTGTAGTTGAACCTCCAGTTGCTGTCACTGATCACAAAAAGGTTCGTTTGCCGGTTGGAATTGTAAATAGGTCTGCTGGCCGTTATCACCGCTTCGGCCGTGAAATTCGAATTACTATCAGAGTCTGTAAGGATGATCTGAATATTGCAAAGAATACGTTCATGCTCTTGATAACGGTCGTCCGTCCACCTGTTTTCGTTTAGATATCTCTCCAGTGCCGGACCCAGTTCTGAAATGTAATCATAGGATGATCCACTGATCTGTCGATCATTTATCGAAACGGTGCAATTCAGCTCCTGTGCATTTAAACTTTCCGAGCTGAGAGTTAAAGCCAACAGAAGCAGAAGTTTAACAATAATTATGATTTGAAGTTTATCCTTCATATTCAGATAATATAAGTTGTAAAACGAAATCAATTGAGAATGATAAAGAGGACTTCAATAATATCCCTTTTTATTTCAACAATTTCTGTGGCTTTATGGGTAATCTTTACTTCTCCTTTAAAGGCACAGTCTGTTATAGGGGCCAAAGCCATTTCAATGGGGCAAATCGGTGTGTCCATTCCAAATTCGGAATGGGCCGTATTTAACAATTCAGCCCTGTTACCAACGGATGGTAACCAATTTTCATTTTACGGTTTTCGATATGCAGGGATTGCAGAAATAACAGATATGGCTGCATCCATCAATATGCCGTCAAAGATCGGTGTTTTTGGAATCGGAATACATCGATACGGATTCAATCTTTTCAGTGAAAATCGGTTTCGTATTGCCTACAAGAATAGCGAAGGTAAAATCCACTATGGCACATCTCTCTCATATATTCATGTTTTTCAAGGTGAAAATTACGGTTCAGCCGGAGCCATAGGGCTAAACCTGGGAGTTGCAGCAGAGATAACTCAATCATTCTGGCTTGGAGCCCGGGCAACGAATGTAAATCAGCCGGCTTATGGAGACACCGATGAAGAACTGCCCAGAGAACTTGCAGCAGGATTAAGCTACAACCCCACAGAAAAGGCTCAGATCGTTTCAGAAATTGTCAAGGATATCCACTTCCCCCTCTCCTTCAGAACAGGAATTGAGTATGAATTCTTCACTGCTTTTTATGCCCGGGCAGGTATTACAACCAAGCCTTCTACCTACTCATTCGGGTTCGGATACGGTTCCAATCGATGGGGAATAAATTTTGCGGTTCAGCAGCATAATCCGCTCGGTATGAGTCCTGCCCTTGATCTATCAATCCGAATTTGAATGAATGCGGATGAAAAACACAAACAGAACATATCGAACATTTGACAAACGCATAGTCGGTATATACTGCATTTCAATACTGATTTTTTCAACCGTTTTCTATCCATCTGAACCTGTAAAAGCCCAGCAAAAAGATTCTACACAAACTCGCATCGAACAAGATATTGAGCGAGCTCTTGACGAGTTTGACAGTGATGAATCAGAACAAAACCTTGAAGAGCTTCTTGAATTTCTTCAGAATCTGGCAAATAACCCCTTGAATATAAACCGGGCAGATGTAGATGATTTACTTCAGGTACCGGGCTTGAATTTTCGTCTGGCCCAAAATATTGTCGAGTATCGTGAAACAGAAGCACCATTTCAGTCTATCAATGATCTGTTAAATGTAACGGGAATTGGAGAGGCAACACTGGATCGAATCCTACCCTATATCGCTGTCAGTTCGGGACTGGATCGCGGCAGAGATCTCTATTTAAATTCAAAATACTGGACTGAGAACAGCCGATTTGAAAATTTCACCCGATATCAGCAGACGCTTGAAGAGCAGCACGGTTTTCAGCGTCCTGATACTTCAGGAGGATTTGTAGGCAGCCCTTTTAAGTACTATCAACGGTTCAGATTCACCAGTAATCATCTCTCCCTTAACCTAACCCAGGACAAAGATCCCGGCGAACCCCTAAATCATCCGGCAGATTTTGATTACTCTTCCTGGCACGTTGCACTCATGGATAATGGCCGTCTTAAAAGTTTAGTGATAGGTGATTATAGTGTTTCATTTGGTCAGGGATTACTGCTATGGAGTGGTGGAGCATTTGGTAAGGGCAGTGAGGTGATCCGAACACCCAATAAAAACGATCGTGGAATTCGTCCATTTACTTCAGCCCAGGAGATGACGGGATTCAGGGGCGTAGCTGCAACATACGGCGGTCGGCTGCAGCTATCCGGTTTTTATTCTAATCGCAAGCGCACAGCATCAGAAATTAACGACACGTATGTACGCTTTCCGACTGAAAGCGGATATCACAGAACGCTCAATGAGAGAGAAAGGAGATTCAATCTTGAACAGGAAACAATCGGTGGTCGATTAAGAGTTCAGATTCCATATGGATTTTTCGGTATATCAGGTTATCACAATCGATTCGACAAACCCATACAAACCGGGAACCTTCCCTGGCAAATCAACAATTTTGAAGGGCAAACAATTAGCGGCTATTCTGCTGACTATCGACTACTGGCCGGTCCCGCTCTGCTTTTTGGCGAAGCCGCTTATACTGATAATGGCGGTTATGGTGTGATCAGCGGTGCCGAGCTGGAGCTTGGAAATCGAACCGATGCTGTAGCCGTTTATCGGTATTACGAACCAACCCTGCAATCTATTTTTGGGGCGGGATTTGGTGAACAGTCCGGTGATCCAGGCAATGAAGAAGGTTTTTACTTTGGAGTACGACACGAACTGAGCTCCAAAGTTCAGGTTAGTGCCTACATTGATCAGTTTCGCTTCCCTTCAGCACGCTTTCAGCAGCGGCAACCCACTTCGGGGTACGACTGGCTTTCACTATTCGAATTCAATCCGGTCCCATCATTGAAGTTCTATGCTCTTTTCCGACATAAAGTGAGAGAAGAAGAGTATGCAGATTTTGATGATTTTGGCCGAGAGTTTAGAATCTTGGGAGCAAACAGACGTACCGGAGCCAGATTTCAGGCAGAATATCAGGTTACTCCATCGGTGAGACTTCGAACACGGTTTGATATGTCCCGTTCAAAATCGACCGGAAATGGGTCAAGCCGTGGCTACTTAGTCTTTCAGGATATTCGATTCTATGTATCCCAAAATCTTCGGGTTGACGCTAGAGCAACACTTTTTAATACCGATGATTTTAATTCCAGAGTGTATCAGTTCGAAAACGACCTGCTCTTTGTTTTATCCAATACGATGCTGTTTGATCGTGGTCAGAGGATGTATATGCTGATAAATTACAGTGCATCGTCTTGGCTCGATTTCTGGTTGAAACTATCCACTACAGTCTATCAAAACCGGGATGTCATCAGCAGCGGTAACCTGCAGATTGACGGCAACCGGAAAAGTGATATTGGAATTCAAGCCAGAGTTAGATTTTGAAGGAATCTGCCAAATATTAAAAACCCATTCATGGGTTTATCATACGAGCGCAGGATTTATCCTCGCGATAAAAAAATGGATAACATACGTGGCACGGTTTTAAACGTGCCACGAATAGTTGGTTTATTTATCCGTCAATGCCACAACACCCGGCAGTTCCTTCCCCTCGAGATACTCAAGGCTTGCGCCGCCACCGGTTGAGACGTGAGATACCTGATCCATCAAACCGGCTTTTTTAATTGCGGATGCAGAATCACCGCCGCCAATAATCGTTGTAGCGCCGGTTTTTGTCGCATCAGCAAGTGCCTGAGCTATTGTAAATGTCCCTTCTGCAAAGTTTTCCATTTCAAAAACACCCATAGGTCCATTCCAAACCACGGTTTGTGCCGCTTTGATTTTATTCCCAAATGCCAAGCATGCCTGCGGACCAATATCCAGGCCCATCCAGCCCGGTTCAATTTCGTCTGAATCCACAACTTTATGCTCTGCATCATTTTTGAACTCTTTGGCAATTACCGAATCGAGCGGTAACATAAAATTCACACCTGCTTTTTCGGCCTTTTTCATTAACTCTCCGGCCAGCTCAACTTTATCTTCTTCGACCAATGAGTTTCCAATTTCCCAACCTTTCGCTTTCAGAAAAGTATACGTCATACCGCCGCCTATAATAATGGAATCCACTTTGGTGAGAAGATTTTCAATCACACCGATTTTGTCAGATACTTTCGCGCCACCCAGGATAGCCACAAATGGACGCTGAGGATTATTAACACTTTCTTCTAAGTATTTAATCTCTTTTTCCAGCAAGAACCCGGATACTGAAGGCTGTAAAAATTCAGTAACCCCGGCAACAGATGCATGTGCGCGGTGGCTGCTTCCAAAAGCATCATTTACAAAAAGATCGGCGTGCTTGGCAAGTTGTTTAGCAAATTCAGGGTCGTTTTTCTTCTCTTCTGCATGAAACCGAACATTTTCGAGCAGCACAATTTCTCCTTCACCTGCTGCTTCAATTACGGCATCCGCTTCCTCACCGATACAATCAACGGCAAAATGAACAGGCACGTCAACCAATCCTTTTAAATGATCTGCTACCGGTTTTAGACTAAATTCTGGATCAGGCTCACCGGCCGGACGCCCCAAATGACTTGTCAGAATTAATTTCGCACCGTGTTCCACCACATAATTGATAGAATCTAAAGCCTGGGTAATTCGATTGTCATCAGAAATTTTTCCTTCTTTAATAGGCACATTAAAATCCACTCTCATCAGAACTGTTTTGCCTTTCAGTTCTACATCCTTTAAAGTTAGTTTAGCCATTGTTATCTATTTGTTTTTTTTTAATCTGATTTACTAAATTCTATTTATTCAAACTTGTTCACTGTTGCCACATTATAGAAATCAGAGAATTTATCTAAATCGTTCGCTTGATGACTGTGGCGTTCCTATTATTAAAATACAGTGAATCGGCGTTTAATCGAAACGATCGGCCATGAAATTTCACTACTTTCTGCTACTTTTCATATTAATTCCGTTGTATGAAGCGGCCGGACAATCCCACTCAGGTTTTAGTCTGAGTTTAACCGGAAGCTACGCTCCGAATCTGACCGTTAACGACCGGAATTTCGCGAACAACAGATCGATCGGGTTGCAAGCCTCCTATTTTGATGAGGACTACACACGAATGGAATACAGTTTCCTCTACAGCCGCGGTTACGATGCTGCCGTCTCTTATGTGATTGGACTCTCAGCCGCGGCGGTATTTCAGATAACCGATGATCTTCGTTTAAAACCGGGTGTGGGTATTCAGGAGTTTAAAATGGCGGATCGATCCTGCCGAACCACCTGGCGATCCATCCTCGACACAATCTTTGATGTAGACAATAAGTGCTCCGATGATACCCACGCATCGTTCATCGGGTTCATTTCCCTGGAATATCAACTGGCAGATCCCTTTTCACTCTTTTTACAAACAACCTATAGAGCCGTTCTGAGCAGTGTCAGGCAGGAATCAAGCGTTGAGACAGTAGGCCCGAACGGAGAAACGTCTGAAAGGACATACTACACGACCGATCGATCCTTATATAACAGCGGATTAAGCGCCGGTCTCGGGTTTCGAATCTACTTCAACTAAATCGGGGTTTATAAATCAAGGTAGTTCAGCAGGCATTCGATTCTACTTTTTTTGAAAGATGTACTACATCACATATCCAAATAGTCAAGCAATTCTGCAAAATTGTCGAATTCAAAATCTGCTGATACATCTGTATTGCCATTTCGGGAGGCCTCTTTGTCGATTAATGCCGTAAACCAAGCTGTTTTCCAACCGGCATTATTTCCACCCACAATATCGGATGAAAAGGAATCTCCCACATAGAGAATCTCTTCTCGCGCAACCCCGGCTTTCTCCGTTGCCACATCAAACACAATTGGATGTGGTTTTAACTTACCGATCTCTTCAGTAATCAATAGAGGACTGCAGTAATCCTTCAGATTTAATTTCTCAAATTTTAGCTCCTGCGTCTCTTTAAATCCGTTCGTAATGATTCCGGATTTCACCTTCGAACTTACCTGTTCTAATACAGTTTGAGCGCCTTCAACCCAGGACCAAAACTCCCGATAGTTATTCATGTAGAAATGCCCAATCTCCTCACTTCTACCGGTATCCAGTTCAAGCTGTTCCATGGTATCCCTGAAACGAGCCTGCTGCAGCTCATAACGGTTAATTTCATCTCTTTGATAACTTTCCCAAAGATTGTGGTTAACGATTTGATATCTCGCCAGCCAATCATCGATGGATACTTGCTGAAGTTCGGGGTATTTATCGTAAGTGGTTTGCTGTGCTTTTCCCTCCGCAGATATGTGATCTAAAAGTGTATTGTCGAGGTCAAAATAGACAAAAGATGGTTTCATGAGTGAGGTAAAAGAAAATTTATTCTGTTAAGCAGTTTTTTAATTAGGCTGTAAGGTACGGCCTTTTATAACAAATTGATGATACAGTCAATTAACATGAATCAAACCCAAATCAGTTTCGTATATTCGCATCTAATCTTGTAACCAGAAATTAAATACCTAAAATCAATGAATATTAAGACTTGGATTGGAACTGGGGTTATCGCTTTTATCGTGATTTACGCGGTTGGCTTGAATAACTCACTGATTGAAAAAGAAGAGGGAGTGAATCAGGCTTGGGCACAGGTTGAAAACCAATATCAGCGCAGGGCAGATTTGATACCAAACCTTGTCAGCACTGTCCGGGGAGCGGCTAATTTTGAGCAGGAAACCATCACACAGGTAATCGAAGCCAGAAGCCGTGCCACATCTATCAACGTGAGCGCCGGGGATCTGAATGACCCTGCAGCACTTCAGCAGTTTGATCAGGCACAGCAGCAGTTAAGCGGTGCACTTTCCAGGCTGCTTGTTACTGTTGAACGCTACCCGGAGCTAACGGCAACGCAAAATTTCCGTGATCTTCAAACTCAACTCGAAGGTACAGAAAATCGTATTTCTACTGAACGAATGAGATTCAACAGAGCTGCTCAGGAATACAACACCTCCATTCGCCGTTTTCCTGCTAATCTGGTTGCAGGAATATTCGGCCACCAGCAAAAAGCCTATTTCGAAGCTATTGAAGGTGCGGAACAAGCCCCTGAAGTCTCATTTGATTAATCATTACTACTATGCCTGCAAGAAAATTTCTATCCGAAGAAGATGAGAAACGGATTGTACAAGCAATTGAAAAAGCTGAAAAGAATACAAGCGGCGAAATAAGAGTACACATTGAATTCAAGTGTAAAAAAGATCCGCTTGAACGTGCAAAGGTACTATTTCATGAGCTGGGTATGGATCAAACAGAAGCCCGAAACGGAGTAATACTATACATTGCTACCGATGATAAAAAAGTAGCCGTTTTTGGGGATGAAGGAATCAGCAAGCTGGTTGACGACCATTTCTGGCAAGATGAGATTGACAGTCTGATTTCTGAATTCAAAAAAGAAAACTTTGAGCAGGGAATTGAGCAGGTTGTCGGGGATATCGGGGAAAAGCTCAAAATACATTTCCCAAGTGCAGGAGATGATCCCGATGAACTGGGTAACGAGATAAGTTTTAAGGATAACAGAGTTGATAAAGACGATGATTAATCGACACCCCGCTGCAATATTCACCATTCTATTTTTGATTCTATTTTTGATTCTATTTTTCATAATCGGTAATAGTGAAGTAACCGCTCAAAACTTTCCGCAGACACCCACCGGGCACGTCAACGACTATGCCGATGTTTTGAATTCGAATCAGGAACAGCAGCTCGAACGTAAATTGCGCGCCTATCGCGACAGTACATCCAATGTGATTGCCATTGCTATTTTGGATAATCTACAGGGAGTTACCCGTGAAGAAGCTGCCAATAGAATTTTCAACAGCTGGCGGATGTGGGAAGGTGAACGCCAAAACGGTGTGTTAATTCTGGTTGCCGTGGACGATCGACAGATGCAGATTGAGGTAGGTTACGGACTCGAGGGAGCCGTAACAGATCTCATGGCCGGACGAATCGTTGATCAAATTCTCAGGCCTAATTTCCGAAGAAACGACTTTTATAGCGGACTCGATGATGCAAGCACAACCATTATGCAGCTTGCCGCCGGTGAGTATGATGCCGTTGAAATGATGCAGAATGACGACTCTCCCGGCCTTGACATCATTGCCTTAATTATTATTCTGCTCGTGATTTACACCATTGTCCGCGCTGTTGGCGGCCCACCGAAAAAAGGTATGCGCCGAAGAAAACGCCATACAATCGGCTCAGGCGGAGTTGTTGTTTGGGGAGGTGGATTCGGCGGAGGTGGTCGTTCTTCCGGTGGATTTGGCGGTGGAGGCGGAGGTTTTGGCGGTTTCGGGGGTGGAGGCGGTTTTGGTTCCGGAGGCGGTGGCGCCGGCGGAGGTTGGTAGAAAGAAGGTAGCTTACTTATTTTCAAGCAGCCTGAATAAAATACAAAACCCTTTGCAAAAAAATACAACCCCCGTTGTGACTATCGATAACGAGGGTTGTAATATTTACACCGAGAGACTAATTGAAGTACTATCTAATTTTGGTAGTGTCTCTCAACCATATCCAAAATTCCGGCCTTATCAAGTAATTTTTTAGGCACCAGAAACGTAACCGTCACCACACCAGGATGCCGGCCTACCTCTATATTGCCGTTTACGGTTATCCTGTTCATTAATTCAGGTACTGAAATCCCAAGCAATTCGGATGCACGTTTCATGCCGTTATCGGTAGCATCATTCAGGTTTGCACCGGTTCCTACAAACTGAAGCGGCAGCGCCTCTTCCAGATCTTTCACTCCCCATTGTTCAGCAAGTCGTTTTGCGTTCAGTTTCTCCTTTTCGCTGAATGGCTTGGCCAAATGTGGCAGATCTTCTTCAACAGGCAGGATGATCGGTCCATCTATTTTTACATTTTTAAGTACATCAACCTTCAACTGAACAACTCCGGATACATCTGTTGTGTGGCCGGCTATTTCGCTATCGCCCTGCATAGCGTGCATGTCACCCAGATAAACACCACCTCCCGGAACTTTCACCGGACAAATTACAATAGCACCTTCGCGGGCACGGCTGATATCCATGTGGCCATCGGTTCGATCTTCCAGCTCTTCGGCAGTCAGTGCATAATCGTGCGGTGCACCGATCAGGAACTGGCCGAAATCTCCTGCATTGTGTGAATCGGGAAATGGCCTAGCGGGAGTTGTACCCAGCTGGCCCAAAAACGGACGCATTCTGGCAACCATGCCAACGATATCACTTGGAGCCAGTGACACAATCGGGTTTTGAATGGAGTTTTCGGGAGTTTCCATGTAGTGATGACCATTTTTCGCCACTTTTTCTGAACCGGTCTTATCCAAAGTAATCCCTACTGTTTTCTCGTCATTAAAAACCATGGTGTACCCATTGGTAAAAACGAAAGGAGTAATGACCGCACCACAATTTTTACAGTGAATTGCGTCTTTCCCAATCCCCTTAATCTCTGTATCTGGATTCATTTCTCCACATTCCGGACATTTAGCAGCAACAAACGGATCTCCCAAAAAATGCCCCTCAACGGTTTTATCATTTCCCGATGCAGTTGCAATGGATGTTACTTGAATCGACTGTATATGAATAGCAATCGCGTCACCCACTTCAGCTCCTTCAACATAAACCGGTTTGGTTACTTCGTGTCCGCCTTTTAGTTTTGGAGTGATCATTGGTCCCCAGCAACCGGGAGCCGTATTTGCAAGAATCAACCCTCCATCCTTCACTTTGTATCGCATCTCCTCATTGGGATTCAAAATTCCATCGGTAAACTCATTGACATAAATCATGTTTGCTCCTTACTCATTTTTAATGACCGTTTCTATCTTTATACAGCTACTTTATACATTAATAACCTTGATGAATATACGCTTCGTTCATGGCACGCATCGGTTTTACCGGGTTTTTACAATCTCTTCTTCTTTTTTCGCATATTCTCTCATCAGACCAACCTTAATATAATTTATCAGCCATGACACGACTTTTACTTTCCCTACTCATTGCGGGACTCCTTGCCGGTTGCAGAACTGAACAGAGTCAAACAGAAAAGTCAGAAACAAGAGACTACCCCGAACCTCAATATTCACTGACGAATGATCAAACCCATAGTCGCTGGAGCCGGTTGATTGAACCTGTTTTAACCGTTCCTTCAGGTTCTGTTATTGAAGTGTACACCGAAGAGGCCTCCGACGGTCAGCTTACACCCGAATCCACTGTAGAGGATCTTGATAATCTCGATTTTGATCCAATCCACCCGCTCACAGGTCCCGTGTATGTTGAAGAGGCCGAACCCGGCGATGTACTCAAAGTTACTCTTCACAACATTGAACTGGGCGATTGGGGCTGGACCGCCGTCATTCCCGGATTTGGTTTCCTGGCAGATGAGTTTGATCAGCCCTGGCTTAAAACATTCACGTTTGAAGATGGCGGCAGCAGCGCTCGATTTTCAGATGAGATCAGCATTCCGCTCAAGCCATTTCCGGGCGTGATGGGAGTTGCACCTGATACAGACGAAATGCTCTCCACCATTCCTCCGCGCTACAACGGCGGGAATATGGATGACCCACACATGGTAGAAGGGACTACAATCTATTTCCCGGTATTTGTTGAAGGAGCTCTTTTCTCCATTGGGGATACGCATGCGGCTCAGGGAATGGGCGAAGTTTGCGGAACAGCTATTGAAGCCCCCATGAGAATAGTCTATGAAGTTGAAGTTCTGAAAGGTGGACGATCCATTCCGGAACCGGAATATGAATCGGACGACTACTATGCCGTAACCGCTTTTGGTGAAACAATAGACGAAGCCGCAGAAAAAGCCACCCGATATATGATCGACTACCTGGTGGCTGAACACGGTATGGATCGGTACGATGCATACGCGCTGGCATCACTTGCCGGAGATCTAAAAATCGCAGAAGTGGTGGATGTGCCACACATGCTGGTAACCATGCATATGCCAAAAGAAGTGATCGGGATGGAATAACAAGTTAATTAAATTAAAAACCCTCCAAGAGTTCCAAACTCTTGGAGGGTTTTAAAATTTGGATTAATAACTCTCACCCCAAAGCCTGCTCCAAATCCGCAATAATATCGTCGGCTGACTCGATCCCGACACTCAGGCGTACCAAACCATCGGTAATTCCTGCTTCCTCACGAATCTTCGGATCAACAACAGAGTGTGTCATCGAAGCCGGGTGTTGAATAAGTGAATCCACCGTTCCAAGGCTCACAGCCAGAGAGCATAACTTCACACCGTTCATCAGCTCAACGCCGGCATCCAGACCGCCTTTCAATTCAAAGGCGATCATTCCGCCATAGCCGTTGATCATCAGCTTATCAATAATCTCCTTGTCGGGATGATTCTCCAGACCGGCATGCCATATTTGATTCACTTTTGGATGATTATTCAAAAACTCGGCAACTTTCAACCCGTTTCTGTTGTGCTGCTTCATTCGCAGTGGAAAAGTTTTCAAACCCATCAGCGTCAGCCAGGCATCAAACGGTCCGGATATACCCCCGAAATTCTTCCGGTAGATATGCATATCCGTTTCAGCAAAAAACCCCTCTTTGGCAACCAGTGCCCCGCCTACAACGGTTCCATGACCATTAAGATATTTCGTTGTTGAATGTGCCACCAAATCCACACCCCAGTTCAGAGGTCGAATATGGTACGGTGTCGCAAAGGTGTTATCCACCATGACCATTGCACCGTTCTGATGGGCAATCTGAGTAATAATCTCCAGGTCACAAACTCTCATAGTTGGGTTGGCGATGCTTTCCAGGTAGACCAGCGCGATATCATCGTGTTCCTGAAATGCATCCATCAATTGATCCAGATTATTCGGATCAAGGTTGGTTACCGCCATATTATACCGTCCGGCCTCTTCCTGTAAAAACTGAGACGTGCATCCGTATAGCGCTTCCTGAGCCAGAATTCGTTTCCCTCCGGCAATCGCCATCAGTCCGGTTGTAATGGCTGCCATTCCGGAGCCGAACATCATTCCTTCCGTTTTCTCATCCAGATCGATTCCTTCCAGCTGCGCTATAACTTTTTCTGCTTTCTCCACAGTAGGATTTCCCAATCTCGAATAGCTGTGGGTTGCTCCACCCTCTTCGTGTGCAAAAAATCGCTTGCCGGCTTCAACGTTTTTAAAAGTGAAGGTTGAAGTTTGATAAAGAGGCATTGCGTGCGAACCGTACGGATCTTTATCGGGATGATCCGCTTGTGCACAAATTGTTTCCATCGTCGCTTTCTGTTTATACAGAGTCTCCATTTTCCATCACCGTTATTTTAGATTGTTCTTTAATCACCGACAGAACAATGCCGGTATAAATTCTCTCTACTCCGGGAATTTGAGTCAGTTTTGTCCGGAGGAATCGCTCATACTCATTTGTGTCTTTCACCACTACATGCAGCAGATAATCATATTCTCCTGTGGTATTGTAACAAGCCAGAATTTCGGGTACACCATGAATGTGCTTCGAAAACTCCTCCATCTTTCCAAGCTGATGAACAGAAAGTTTGATATTACAAAACACAGTCAGGCCCCTATCAATTGAGCTCTTATCAATCCAGGCCGTATATCCTTTAATTACGCCCTCTCTCTCAAGACGTTTTACACGCTCCAAGGTTGGAGTGGTAGTCAGGCCGACCCGTTTTGCCAGTTCATTATTGGGCATCCGGCCGTTCTCTTGCAGCAGATCTATGATCTGCCTGTCAATATCATCCAACTTTACAGACATAATTAGAATTATATTCTTTGATATAAGTCAATTTAAAGAATATAATTCTAAGTTAAAAAGGACGGAAAGGTATTAAATCTTCAGATTAGATTCTCCGGAAGGATAAAACTACAGTATATCACTCCCCAAATTCAGCTTTCAAGGGTTATTATAAGCTGTTTGATTTTTTAATCAGAGGTCAAAATCATCTTCATCAAAATCTCCCATGCCGCCAAGCATGCTTCCCAGCATATCGGAGTAGGAACGGTGGTCATCCACATCTTCCTTTCCAAGTTTTGAGAATTGATGAAGTGCTTCGATGATCAAATCCATCACCGCATAGAGATCTTCTTCAGGCAACGAATTCTTTTCTGTTACCAATTTTTTAAGTCCGTCAACAGATTTAAGTACCTCTTGATAAGACTTTTCACTCATCAGATCAGGGATGCTTAGTTCATTGCCATCAGCAAACCAATCCAGGATCTCTTTGTAAGGGTTAATCTGCTTCTCGCTCTGTTTACCCGATGGATCTTCAAAAACATCCAGAAATGCTCTTCGGATTGCTTTTCCTAACAGATGCTTTGCCACATTGACGGCTCCCTCCTGCTCTCCCTCATAAACAAGCTCAAGCTTCCCGGTCAATGCCGGAATCATGTAGTAGAGATCAGTCACACGAAGTTTGGCTTTCGATTCTCCATTGCTTATCGCTCTTCGCTCCGCAGCAGAAACCACTTGTTCCATGGCTGTAATGGTCATCCGGGTAGAAACGCCACTTTTCTGATCAATATATTCACTGTCGCGCGCTTCGAATGCCACATATTCAAGAACATTTCGGTACAATTCGGGAATTTCCACCTCAACCTCACCGTTGCGCCGGCTCCACGATTCCTGTCGCGTGATCTCTGAAGCAATCTTCAGCTCTTTCGGATAGTGCGTGATAATTTGTGAATCAATTCGGTCTTTCAACGGTGTAATGATATTTCCGCGGTTTGTATAATCTTCCGGATTGGCAGAAAACGCGAGCGACACATCCAGGGGAATCCTGACATTAAATCCCCGGATCTGAATATCCCGTTCCTGCATGATATTGAGCAGTGCCACCTGGATTCGGGGCTGCAGATCCGGCAGCTCATTAATTACAAAAATTCCGCGGTTGGTTCTCGGTATCAGTCCAAAATTGATCACCTCTTCATCGGCTAGGGTCAGTTTTTTGGAAGCCGCTTTAATCGGGTCCAGATCACCAATCAGGTCGGCAACGGTTGTATCGGGTGTGGCCAGTTTTTCACCATATCGCTGTTCCCGTGCAAGCCAGGAAATCGGAGTATCATCTCCATGCTTTGCCACCATCTCTTTCCCGTATTTCGAGATTGGATTCAGCGGGTCATCATTCACTTCTGAACCTTCAATCACCGGAACCTTTTCATCCAGAAAATTTACCAAAAGGCGAAGAATCCTGGTTTTTGCCTGCCCTCTCAGTCCAAGTAAAATAATATCATGGCGAGCCAAAATCGCATTTTGCAGCTGAGGAAGAACCGTTTTGTCATATCCCAAAATCCCCGGGAAGAGCTCTTCTCCACTCTTCATTTTGAGAATCATATTCTTTCTCAATTCATCTTTTACAGAAACAGGTTTATAACCGCTCTTCTTAAGTTCGCCGAGTGTCTTCATGCCTAATAATTTTATTTGATGAATTGTTTATCAGAAAAAGAATAATTCCGTTTCTTAACTCTACAGTGTTCTATAACTCAATTGAGCATTAAACAATTTCAACATCAGCTAATTATTTTTTTGCAATCTGCGACATTGTACGGGCTTTAATATGGGTCTCTTCCCACTCAGCTTCCGGATCAGAATCTCCTGTTATTGCCCCTCCAACGGGGTAGATCAGCTTCCCCTTTTTTATCATGGCTGAACGAATGACAACATTGAAATCAAAATCTCCATCAGGAGTGATATAACCGATAGCCCCTGAGTAAATCCCCCTGCGATAGATTTCCAAATCTTCGATGGTTTTCATCACTTCAATTTTTGGAGCGCCGGTCATCGAACCCATCGGAAAGCAAGCCTTGATCACATCCACAGGGTGCACATAATCCAAAGTCCGTGCTTCAACTGAGGATATGAGCTGATGAACCGTTCCAAACGTCTGAATATCAAAGAGCTTTAAAACCCGGACAGAACCCGTTTCAGCAATCATGGAGAGGTCGTGCCGAACCAGGTCCACAATCATCAGATTTTCTGCTTTATTCTTTTCGTTTAACAACTCCTCTTTGTATTGCTGATCCGTGGCCGGGTCATCAGAACGTGGTGCTGTCCCTTTAATAGGCTCACTGATGATTTTGCTTCCCGATTTTTTTAAAAAGCGCTCCGGTGAAGCGCAGCAAACCTGAAAATCCCCTGCCTGAATATAAGCCCCGAATGGCACCGGATTGATCTCCCGGCTTTTTTGATATAACCAAAATGGATTACCTGTAATTGAGGCCTCCATAGGATAGGAATAGTTCAATTCATAAAAATCGCCTTCCCGAATCTTTTGCTGAATTTTCCTCACTTTCCGGATGTATGTACTCTTTCTCTCAAGAAGTTTAATCTCACTTATTGAACCGGTTGGTCTTGCAGGCTCATGGTCCTGCAAACGTTTCAGGTCGGCTTCTCCCCGGACCAAGCTTGCCTCACCGCCCTTCACCTGAATCAAAATTTCCGGCTCCATAAAATAGAAATCCGGGACTTCGAGCAAGCTTATGTTTTTTGATTCAAGCGATTCAATATAATTTTTCAATTCGTATCCAAAATACCCAAAAACAGTTCCTTCACTTTCATCATGATAGGTACGGATCGCTTGCCATGGATTATCATCGATTGCCTGCTCTGTATCTCCGCTTCTTTTCGTAATCACGCTTCCATAACCAAAAATCTCGCTTTTCGGCCTTATGGCTATATAACTTACTTCAGATGACGGATGATCCGGCATCTGAGACTCCAGCAAAATATACTTCTCGTCCCGGTAGTAGTCCGCAATTTTGTCGATAATATCCGAAGTCCTTTTTTCCATTCAACAAGTATAAAAAGTTTTTCTGGCATTTTAATACCTGTTTCAATCCTCTTAATCTCTGTTTACCTTAGGCATCCCAATATTCATTAATTTGATGTATGTATAAATTTTTAGTCAGGCCTTTACTATTTAAGCTTCCTGCAGATTATGCCCACGAACTTGCAGTGAAGACAGCCACTAATTATAGCAAAAGGGGGATGTTTCTTCGTGCTGCAAAAACCCTCTATTCATATTCCAATCCATCATTAAACCAAAATATCTGGGGTTTAAATTTTAAGAATCCGGTAGGTTTGGCAGCAGGATTTGACAAAAACTGCACCATGGCTCCCATCATGGAAAAGCTGGGGTTCGGTTTTCTGGAAATAGGCAGTGTTACCGCCTTACCCTCAACGGGAAATCCAAAACCAAGAAGTTTTCGTCTACCAGAAGATTCCTCACTAATCAACCGATTGGGATTAAACAACGATGGTGCTCAAACGATTTCAAAACGGTTAAAAAATCTTGATTTAAACATCCCTGTCGGAGTCAATATCGCCAAGACACACAATCCGGATATTTATGGGGAAAAAGCACTTGAGGACTACTATACCAGCTTTGAGCTTGTAAAGGAGATCGCTGATTACATCACCCTGAATATATCCTGCCCGAATACTGCTGAGGGAAAAACATTTGAAGATCCTGAAGTGCTCGAATCCTTGCTACAAACACTGGAGCTCAATAAAGATTCCAGCCTTCCTCCGGTATTGATTAAGTTTTCAGTCGATTTAGACGATGCTCAACTCTCTGAACTGATATCGGTAAGTGAAAATCACGCTATTAGCGGCTATGTGGCAACGAATACCTCGTCTTTGAGGGAGAACCTGAGAACTTCGTCTGATGAAATCAATTCCATCGGAAGAGGCGGTTTAAGCGGAAAAGCAATTCGTAAAAAAAGTACTGAAATCATCAGAAAGATTTACCGCCAAACCAAAGGAGAGAAAACTATTATTGGAGTTGGCGGAATCAGTTCAGGCAAAGATGCTATTGAAAAAATAAAAGCCGGGGCTGATCTGATCCAAATTTACACATCTTTAGTCTATGAAGGTCCATCTGTTGTAAAACAGATAAACCGAGAAATTGCTGATTATCTGTTAACACATGATCTGGAACATATCTATCAGATCAGAACAAAGTCTCCGGATTTACAGAGTTAATTTGATTTTTAACGAATCGGGAAATTAACTTTACAGCGAATGGAGTGATCACCGCCAACCGGATCGAATACAAGATTCTGAATTGCACGGTTTAAATCACCCTCGGCTTCAGGTGATACACCTTCTGTCAGTAAATTGAACTCTTCGATGGATCCATCAGGATTGATGGCAAACCGATAGGAGATCGTATCCGGCAGACTATCTCTCACTTCTTTATTCCAGCTCATCTCATCTATTATCCGTGCCTCACCGCCTGCAAGATTTAGCTGTACTCCAACATCTCTGCATACGGGCAATTCACCTGCAGGATCTGAAGGATAGCGATCTTCAGGAAATCGTTCGATTACAACACCTTCTTCACCCTGTTCGTAAGCTGCAGCCTCTTCAGTTTTCCGAATTTCTTCCAACAGCAAACCCGCCATTTTTGCCCGTTCGCTTTGAGGAGCTAATTCTTCAATTTGAAGAAGTAATTCCCCGGCTTCTTCCCAATATTCACTTTCGTAATCAAATTCCACGTTACCATTTTCAGACTCTTCCCGGGCAGCCTTCAAATAGTTTTCAGCAGCTTCAAACAGAATGATAACTTTTTTCTCCTCATCCGGTGTTTCATCTGCGAGCTCTTTAAGCTGTTTGGCTTTCTCGGCATATGAAGTGTCTGCAATATTTCGACTTAGTGAAGAGTATAAAACTTCAGTCGTATTTAACGAATCCCGATTTTCATCCAATTGACCAATTCCCAATCTGTCGGCCAGTCTTTTTGAGAAAGTACTCTCGGGATACTTTTGAAACAGTAAATCTGAGTACTCCTGAACCCGGTCCCGGTTTCCCTCTTCTATTTCCAATTCAATCATAGAATAGATCGCTCTGGGGGTTAAATCAGGGTTGTGTTCAGATTCAATTACATCTGAAAAATAGACGCGAGCACTGTCCGGCATATTTAGTGACAGAAAAAATAAATTCCCAAGACGATAAGTTAAACCTTCCCGGTTTTGCTGCACAATCAGTTCCTCTTGGGGCGAAAAAGGAATTTCAGAAATATCTACACCTATTTCTGATGATAATCCCGCCGCACCGTTATTATTTGCCGCCACAGCCTCTTGGGCTTGGTTTGTCTGTTCATCAACTTCATCAGCTATAGAAACAATCATGGCACTTTCGCGACGCCAGTTATCCGTTAAAGGCCGATCCCCCCAAATTGACCTAAAGCGCATGCTGGCCTGAGCCTGCCGCGTGGGATCATTGCTATTCAAAAATCCAAATTCTACGGATTCTGTTACGTCTGCCAGCTGTTCACTTTCATTAGCCGACACAACCATGTTTGCCTGTTGATCTGCTTCGGTTTGAGCGAGTTGCTGTTCCTCAACCCGTTTCAAAACAGAATCCAACTCAGCCGGATCAAGTGATGCCAGATGCAGAAGACTGTCAATTCTACTGATTTCCTGTTTTAATGAGGCATATTCGCCAAAAGCCCTTGCAATATTTTCGGCATCAACATCTTCATACATCTCGGTGAGGTCTACCGATTGAGAGTTGGCCGAATCAAAATAAGCAGCCGCCATCTGAAAGTCGTTGTATTGATCGCGATAAATCTCTGCCAAACCATAGTAAGATTTAGCTTTTATACGATTCGAGGGTGGATCGAATCGATCATGTAGAACTCGCTTATATCGATTTACAGATGCCTGCGCCTCTCCAATTTCCTGATATGTTCTGGCGAGTTCATACCGTAACTCAACATGATAGTCGATAAATTTATCGTCCCTCTCCAAACTTCTGAATTGTTGAAGGGCAGAATCAAAATCTCCGGTTTTACGATACATTTCAGCCAATTTTCGCTTCGAATTAAATTCGATATCGTATTCTGAAATGATCTCTGACGACAGTCGATATGCAGCTAAAGCCTGAAAGTTGTTACCCATTCGCTCCAAAACCTGCCCATGTAAAAAATATGCTCTGGCTTTCAGACGATTCCCATCCAGACTACCAACAGAACTATGAAGTGCTTCTGAAGCTTCACCCCATTCACCGTTCGAGGCGTGTAACTGAGCCTTAACCGATCTTAGCTCGGCCAATATCGCCGGATTCCATTCATCAATAAAGTCCAGTTCCTGATTTATAAAACGAACTCCTTCACCATAGAGCTCGAGCTCCAGATAGGTTCGGGCTTGCCATAAAATCGCCTTTTGAAGTTCTTCGCCATCAGACAATTGACTTAATTCCTGAAACTTTTCAAGTGCTGAAAAGTACTCCTGCCTATAAAAGTACGATTGCCCAATTAACGAGACTGCACGGTTTACGTAACTCGATTGAGAATGATCACGAAGAATAGAAGCACCTTTTTCGATTGCGCGCTCAAACTCCGGGTGACCGGCATCGGTTGGAGAGGGATGGATTCGAATGGGCCGGGAAGGATCAATTTCCGGTTGTTGCCTCTTATTAAGTTCTACTCCTTCACTAAACGATTGTTTAGCATTATAAAATGTATTGTAGTATGCAGTAAAGTTGTTCCAGCTCTGCTTTAACGGTGAAACACAGCCGGTTAGCAGGAAGGCAAACAGAACGATATATAGATGCTTTTTCACAATTTACGTAACGTTGCCATTCCTCTTTGCGTATCTACTCCTTATCGATAGTACTAACCTTAATCATATTAGTACGGCCTTTTTTAGCTACAGGCATGCCGGTAGCGATAATCACCCGATCACCGCTGTTTACAAAACCATTTTCCCTGAGGTAATCCTCCATCAGTTTTACACTGATATCCGTGTCAAAAATCTCATTTAAGCGAACAGATTGCACGCCCCAAACAAGGTTAAGCTGTCGGCGAACAATGAGGCTTTCCGTAAACGCTACAATCGGTACACGGGGCCTGAATTTAGCGATGCGTCTGGCGGTATTCCCGGAATGTGTAATTGTACTGATCGCTTTCGCTTCAATATTATCCGCTATCATTACACATGAATAGGCTAGCGATTCAATAATCTGCTTCTCTTTCCAATCCGGTTTTCTGTATTTAAGGCTGTAATACAAACCTGCCGCATTTCCTTCAACAGACTTGATGATTTTATCCATGGTTTTAACCGCCTCTACAGGGTATTTACCTGCAGCTGTCTCTCCTGAAAGCATAACCGCATCCGTCCCATCCAGAACGGCATTTGCAACATCCGAACTTTCGGCTCGTGTTGCTCGAGGGTTGTTAATCATGGAGTCCAACATCTGAGTGGCTGTAATGACCGGCTTACCGGCAACCCTGCACTTCTCAATAATTTTCTTTTGAACCAGCGGAACCTGCTCACTGGGTATTTCAATTCCCAGATCTCCGCGAGCTACCATAATGCCATCTGTCTCTTCAATGATGTCATCAATTACATTGACCGCTTCAGGCTTTTCAATTTTGGCAATGATAGCAGCATTACTGCCCGCAGCTCTGATTCTTGAAATGACATCCTGAATATCCCGTGCAGATCGCACAAAGGACATCGCGACATAATCCACTCCTACTTTCAAGCCAAATTCAAGATCCTTTTTATCTTTTTCAGTCAACGAAGACATCGAAATATCAACATCCGGAAGGTTAACACCCTTTCGAGATTTAAGCACACCACCGACAACCACTTTGGCTAATATACCATCACTCCCCTTTTTCACAATTCGCAACTCAAGCAGTCCGTCATCTATCAAAATTTGATTCCCTACCTGAGAGTCATCCGCCAGGTTCGGATAATCTATAGGCACCAAATCTGATGTTCCTACCACTTCTTCGGAAGTTAGCCTGACCATGTCGCCGGTTTTGATAACCTGAGCGCCATCCTTCATTTGACCTACCCTTATTTTCGGACCCTGCAGATCCATTAAAACAGGAATAGCGTAACCTACCTTTTCGGCAACTTCTCTAACATAGCCAATGGTCTGTTTGTGTCCTTCGTGAGTTCCATGAGAAAAGTTAATTCGTACAACATTCATCCCAGCCCTGTAGAGTCTTTCGATATCCTCTTTGGTATTACTGCTGGGACCTAACGTGCATACAATCTTCGTTCTGCGCGCACCGCTTAGCATAAATATGTGGTTGTTTAAGAATGATTTTTTATATAGATATTAAAACGTTGCTTAATGTAAGCAATTATAAACCCATTTTGATGTTATTAACGTGAAAGTTAAGAACGATTCAAGAATTCGTCGGGTTAAAAAGAAAAATATAAGTCTATGAATACGCATCTTAAAAAATTACTTACGGGACTACTACTATTTTTGGGGATTATGCTGTCAGGATGTGTTCGTTCATCAAATCCCGATGTGGAGAGAGGTTCATTATTTCAATTTCAAGATGGTTACCCGGAGTTAAGAAGTTCTTCCATAGGTTTTTTAAGTGAACAGGATCAACCCTTAATCAATGTTACCACAGATGTAGTTCTGGGCAGTTTGATCTACAGCACAGAAGATGATAAACGTCTGGCAAATATCACTCTCGAAATCCGGATACTTCAATTAGATGGCGATTTCACAAAAACAGTTCGGCGTGATTTTGAAATTGAATCAGATTTTGAAGGGACATATATCAGTCAGGAAGTCTTTACCAATGAAGAGATCATCGAAGTAGTACCCGGCACATTTGAAGTTAATATTACAGTATTGGATCAATCCTCAGGAAGAGCTTCGAGCCAAGAAAGCGAAGCAACTATACCCAATCCAGAGGATCCTGAAATCAACCTTACAACCATCAGATTGTCCGGTAAAAATCTGGAACTAGTTCAAGAGCAATTTTCTCCAATAACCACGTATACCATCCCTGCCAAGATTGACAGTTTGAAATTTGAGTTTCAGGTTACAAATAATGATTTGGACGATCCTTTAACCATTGATGCCCGTTTGCTCAAATATCCTGCCGACACATCGTATGCCCGGCCTATGAATTTCAACAACTACAGTCCTTCATCGCTTCCATATATTGGTGTAGACATGCGGCGTGCTGAGGAAATTGATTCCAACGTTAGAAGGCTGGATCAGCCCGGCAGCGTACTCATAGAATTTAAATATCCACTTCTTGAGCGAGGTACCTATCGTTTTGAAGTTGAAACCACAGATATTGATGGCGAGACACTGTATCGCGGGCGCGACTTTTCGGTTGTAGGTGAAAATTATCCTTCTGTAATGTCTGCCCGTGAGCTTGCAGAGCCGCTAATCTATCTGATGGATCGGCGAGACCATGAACGAATGATGGAAATTCAAGATCCGGATTCTTTAAAAGAAGCCGTTGATCGTTTCTGGCTCTCTAATGTCAGAAATATGAATCAGGCCCGGTCTGTCATTAATCTTTACTACGACCGGGTAGAACAAGCCAATAAACAGTTCACCACGTTCAAAGAGGGCTGGAAAACAGATATGGGAATGATATACGTACTATTTGGCCCACCCTGGTATGTAGACCGATACCTGAACACCATGCAATGGTCCTATTCCTACGATAGAAACGACCCCCAGTATAACTTTACATTTCAGAGACCTAATTTGAAAAACGAGTTTTTCCCATTCGACAACTATTTGCTTCAGAGAAATCAGGGGTACTTTAATGTGCAGTACAGGCAAGTTCAATTATGGCTTACAGGCGGCATATTAACAAATCGCTTATAAAAGATGGAATAAGCTTAATTAGTCTCTTTTCTCTCAATAACTTATTAATAAAATTCTTTACCTTTTTTCTGTATAAAAGAATTTTATATTAGCTTACAATCTTTGGATAATCTCAATAAACGTATCTGCGCATGTCTGATAAGAAAAAGGTTCTAATCGTTGAGGATGATCTCATCTTAAGCCTCCTCTATGAAAATTATATGGACAAACTTGGCTTTGAAACGGAAGGAGAATTGGTTTATGGAAAAACAGCCATTGAAGTAGCAAAGGAAGTGAATCCCGACCTTATACTCATGGATATTTCACTGGAAGGAGAAATGGACGGTATAGAAGCAATGCTCGAAATCCGAAAATTCTCTTCAGTACCGGTTATCTATATTACGGGTAACTCCGATAAAGTCCATCAAGAACGTGCAAAACAGACCGATTACGCTGACTATTTAATCAAACCCATTGAATATAATGAACTGAAGGCCAGCTTGGCTAAAGCGGGAATCCTTTCTGATTCATAAGATTCAAAAGTATACCTTTTACCATCATTGCAACTCTTAAGCAGTATTAACATGATCAAGAAATCTCTTTTTAGTGCACTGTTTTCTGCACTTTTTATCTTCAGCCTTTCCTGTGCAACTTCCGAACAAGTTCAATCCCCATCTGAAGACACTTCAGAATCATCCAAAATAACGGTATCGGAAGCAGAAAGGCCTATCCCGTACCCAATTGAAGTTCCGGATGCTTATCTGCAAGCAGTAGAAAACGGTACTCGAACCAGTAGTGGCCAACCCGGTGAGAATTATTGGCAAAATTACGCTACCTACGATCTCTCGGCTGAAATCGATCCCGAATCGCATACACTTTATGGAGAGTCCAGTGTAGAGTACATCAATAACTCACCTGATGATCTTGAAGTAATTGTTGTAGAATTAGCACAAAACCTTCATAAAGAGGGTACTCCAAAAAAAGAAATGACTGAAATCACCGGTGGAAGTGATTTATCCAGGGTTCATGTAAATGGGCAGGACTTTGAGCCAATTTCCATGTTCCAGAGGTGGACTCAAAACGCATCCGGTTACATTTTAGAAGGAACACGTCTTTACATCTTTCCTGATGGTGTATTGGAATCAGGTCAATCCATGAATTTTGAGTTTGAATGGTCATTTGAAATACCTCAGGAAGGCGCTTCCGGCAGAATGGGGAGAAGCCGGGATAATCTATATTTCATAGCTTACTGGTATCCGCAAATTGCCGTTTATGATGATGTCTATGGCTGGATGGAAGATCCGTTTGTTGGAAATGCGGAGTTCTATCATGGCTTTGCCAACTATGAACTATCAGTAACCATGCCGAAAGAGTGGCTGGTAATGGGAACAGGTGAGTTTTTGAATCCCGAAGAAACCCTATCGCAAAGGACACTTGAGCGATACAATCAAGCCGGTAATAGCGATGAACCCATAATTATTGCAGATTTTGATGAGCTGTCTGATGCCACAATTCAAACAGATGAGGACATGCTCACCTGGGAGTTTTCGTCCAAACAGATCAGAGATGTTGCCTTTAGTGCTACACTGGAATCTCGCTGGGACGCTACCCGAACAGATGTTGGAGATCTTGACGATGATGGACAAACAGATTACTCCAGAATAAATACGTTTTTTAGAGAAGAAGCACCTCTTTGGAAAGAGCAGGCCACTTATGCACAACACTCTATTCAGTTCCTGTCTGATTACACCACGGTTCCATATCCCTGGCCGCATATGACTTCCGTTGAGGGAGCTGATATTATCGGAGGAGGTATGGAGTTTCCTATGATGACTATCATCGGAGATTATAATAATGCAGGTGCTGTTCCGCTCTATGGTGTTACTGCTCATGAATTGGCGCACATGTGGTTCCCTATGATTCTTAGCACGAATGAACGGCGCTATACATGGATTGATGAAGGTTATACTACCTTCCATACAAACGAAGCAAATAAAGATTTTTACGGAGACAGATTCGATAACAATGACATCTTTGGTGGATATCTGCAGATTGCAGGCTCCGATCTTGAAGGTGAAATGATGCGATGGTCTGATTTCCACTATCCCGGACCTGCATATGGCGTAGCATCCTATCCTAAGCCGGCATCCGTTTTAGCTGCTCTTCGGGGAGTTTTGGGTAACGAGCTGTTTTTAGAAGCTCATCACGAGTTAATTGAAAGATGGAAATACAAGCACCCCTACCCTTGGGACATATTCAGAACGTTTGAAGATGTATCCGGAAGAGACTTGTCGTGGTTCTGGCGAGCATGGTACTACGAAACGTGGACTCTTGATCAATCTGTAGCAAACGTTACATCTTCAGGTAATCAACATACCATTACCATTGAAGACAAAGGAGATGTACCCATGCCGGTTTTGCTTGAAATTACGCTTTCGAATGGAGATGTACTTCAAGAACGAATAGACGTGGACCATTGGCTTGATGGCTACAGAACGAAAGAAATTACGATTGAATCAGATTCTGAGATCACAAGAGTTGAAATTGACCCTCAAAATCATTTCCCTGATGTTAATTCATCAAATAATGTCTGGAAAGCTTCACAGTAAAAGATAATGGCTCAGTGAATATTTTCACTCCCATTTCGTTTGAATAAAGAGGTTCTCGATCTTTTTTGATGAATCTGTCATTTGTAAAAATGTATTATATCTTGTGTAGAATAGAACCGTTGTTTCTATTTTGACTAAGTTCTGAAAACAATCATAAACTATGCCGTTTTTTAATAAAATGCGTAAACGCAATACTGTGAGGTGGCTGTTCCTGAGTTTGGGAATTGTAGCAGTGCTGGCACTTACCGTAATGAACGTTTACTCCCTTTACGCCCTGCGAGAGTCTACCATTGAGTCTGCAAAAGACAATAAAAAGAGTCAGCTTGACGAGTTCACGCTACAGGTTCGTCATCAGTTTGGCGGTCCCTTCAGAGAGCTTCGAAAATTAGATATCGAAAAACTCGAAAACAGCTGGTCGGTCAGCGGAAATTTCCCAACTCATTTTATTGAAGTATTGGTCATGGCTTCAGAAGAGCCTTTGTATGACGATATTTACTACAACCCCAGCGACTCTGATGCTTGCTATGATAGCGATCAGCCGCTTTACAAATTTGATGCAGATTTAAAAATGTTCACCCTGGTTCAGGATGTACCCGATTTAGTTTGTGACGGCTTTGGGATCTCC
The DNA here is from genome assembly GCF_002834295.1 of Rhodohalobacter barkolensis. Lineage (NCBI taxonomy): Bacteria > Pseudomonadati > Balneolota > Balneolia > Balneolales > Balneolaceae > Rhodohalobacter > Rhodohalobacter barkolensis. The sequence goes on from NZ_PISP01000003.1 coordinate 41,066, forward strand.
AATTCCAGGGTAAAAGCATTGATTGATGATTACCGTTTCAACAATAAAGTAACCTTCGATGCTCATCGCAGTATGAACCTCGCTCTCATTAATTTAGAAAAGCGATCCGTAATCGGGCATTTAAACTTTACAATCAACAGAGATTATCTGATCAATGAAGTGATTGCAAAACAGTTAAAAGAGCAGTTTGGGCCAACAGACAAAACCGGTATCGTTGTGTGGCTTCGCGACTGGATTCAGGATGATATTTTATCCAGCAGTGACGATCAGTTTACCTACAACCGGGATGTTCATGAAATTGATATGAGACAACGTTTTCCTGAAATGCTGGAAAACTGGGTTCTCCATGCGTCCTTTTTACAGTCGCCTACCGTTGCAGCAACCAACGCTTCTCTTACCCGTAACTTGATAGTATTGGTATTTGCTGTTGTTGTTTTATTTGGAGCTTTGGTATTCATGTTTATAAACGCTCAGCGCGAACGGGAACTTGCTCAACGTCAGGCTGGCTTTTTGGCAAACATTACACACGAACTAAAAACACCGCTTGCCGTTATGCAGGCAGCCGGCGAAAATATATCTGACGGGCGGGTTAAAGATGGAGAGCGACTAAAAAGTTACGGTGAGCATATTTATAATGAATCGGTCCGACTACGGAAAATGATCGAGAAATTACTGGATGTTGCAAAAGTTGACTCCGGACAATCCGTTGTTGAACAGGCACCCCACCAGTTACATGCTCTTGTCACAGATTTTGTGCAATCCAATAAAAACTACATTCAATCCAAAGGATTTGAGATTAATTTAAACAGCGATCCAAATCTTCCACTGGTTATGATCGATCCGGATCATCTTGAAACGATCCTGAACAACTTAACTGAAAATGCTATTAAGTACAGTTCAGACAAAAAACAGATTGATATCAGCCTGAAAGAGAAGAATGATTTTGTAGAAATATCCGTAGCGGATCAGGGCGATGGGATTGCTAAAAAATCTCAACGACTCATTTTCGAAAAATTTTACCGTGTTGAAAATAGCCTGACTGCAAAAACTAAAGGTCATGGATTGGGTTTGGCCATTGTAAAAAATATGGTTGAATTGAATGGCGGTACAATCCAGGTTAAAAGTACTGAAGGAAAAGGCTCAACATTTATAGTTAGTTTTCCGGCGCTCATTAAAGGTCAGGACGACTTTGACACAAGCTTCAGCACCGGTTCTGTCGGCGATGAAATTAAAAACATAGACTCAAAACAATATGTCTGAAAAACAAAAGAAAATTGTCATCGTAGAAGACGAGCCCAGCCTCGTATTTACACTTAGAGACACTCTGGAAACTGAGGGTTATGATGTGACTGTTGTCCAAGAGGGAGATAAAGCCGTAGACACTGTCAAATCCGTTGAACCTGATTTAATGCTGTTGGACATCATGCTGCCGGGGACAAGCGGTTATGACATCTGTAAAGAAGTTCGGGAGTTGAAATACACCTTTCCCATTATCATGCTTACAGCTCGTGATCAGGAGATCGATAAAGTAGCGGGTTTAAATATCGGAGCTGATGATTACATGACAAAACCATTCGGGGTTAAGGAGCTCTTAGCCAGAATTAAAGCCCGTCTTCGTCGCGCCAATGCATATTCCAAAACAGGTCCCGTCGAAATGCTGAAGCTGGGAGATGTAAAAATAGACCTGAAAGAGTCAAAAGTCATCAAACCAAACGGTGTTGAGCATGAACTTTCCACCAGAGAAGTTGAGCTGATCCAATATTTAGTCTCTAAAGCAAATAAGCCAATTTCCAGAGACGATCTACTGGAAAATGTATGGAGATATGAATACAGTACCAACACACGTACTGTAGATGTTCATATTTCAAAATTGAGAGCTAAAATTGAAATGCAGCCCGATGACCCACGTTACCTGGTAACTCTTCACGGAGTAGGTTACATGCTACGCGTCAACTGATAAGCCCAAAGAATTTATTCTTTCCACAAAGTCAGGAAAACTGTCTAACTGGCTTAAAAGAAGCTTCTGAAGCACATCGTTATTTAAACCTTCATCAGGGTCGAATGTATCATTTACACGCTGAATGAACATTCTTTCAGGATAGATATAAGCTTTTCTATACTTTAAAAGTTGCTCAAACTGCTCTACCGGCCTGAGGGCGCCAAAAGCTCCGGCCGCCTCACCAATTAAGCTTACCGGAACCATCTCCATCGCGTCGGGAAATGGAAGATAGTCGAAAAATAACTTCAAGACACCCGGAAAACCTCCGTTATACTCCGGAATCACAAAAAGAAAACCGTCAGCTTTTAAAAATTCCTCATTAAACTCTTTAACGGAATCGGGTGTTTGTCCATACTTCCCACCAACAACATCCTCAAAAGGATAATCCATCAGGGAAAAGATTTTCGTTTCTGCTTTTTCAGCCAAATAATTTTCTACATACCCTGATACTTTAAGTGCGTTAGAATTTGGTCTGTCTGTTGAAGACAAAATGTGTATTAAACTCATGTGTATTTGTTGTTGAAACTTTTATTTAAGTCTTCAACATATCTGTTTCAAATTTGGTTCAATAGTCTCGCACAGATTAAACCAATCTGCTGATAATTCACCTCTTATATTTGCCATAAATCAGTATTGAAACCTATGAGCGAGAACTTTTTTAGACTTAAAAAAAGCGCTTTTCTGATCCATATAACTAAATAATAATTGCGTAATGATTTTTTAACTTAATTTAATTTGTATAACAGGCTATTTCACTTTATCATTTGACTGAAGACTTGATAAGTTATATCAGAAATTATTCAAGAGCTCATGTTATGGTAGACATCGAGCAATAGCTCCAATACTCAGCAAAGCCGGAATGGATAATTCCGGCTTTGCTATTTTTAAAACCCCTTACTCTTCGCCCTTAATTTTCTTAAGCCTTTCCCAAAGTTTTTTCTCTCTACCTGAACCATCCGCGCTGTACCAGGATTTGTCTTTCAGATCATCGGGAAGATATTGCTGAGGAACCCAGTTGTGTGGAAAATTATGAGGGTATTTATAATCTTCTGATGAATTTTTTACATCCAAATATCGAGAAGCCAGTTTATTTGCTGTTTTATCTTTAAGATGATCAGGGACACTCAGTACACCTTTATTTTCAATGATGCTGTTTATCTCAAAAATTGACTTGGTGCTGTTACTCTTGGCAGATAAAGCCAAAAATATTGCTGTGTGCGCCAGAAAGTATAACCCCTCGGGCATCCCTGTTTTCATGAAGGATTCGTGTGCAGCATTTACGACTGTAAGTGCATAGGGATCTGCCATTCCAACATCCTCTGATGCAAAAATGAGCATTCGCCTAAAGATAAAGTTGGGATCTTCACCTCCATCCAGCATTGCACTCATCCAGTATAGTGCAGCATCCACATCAGAGCCCCTCATCGATTTTATAAATGCTGAAGCATAGTGATAGTGTTCATCACCTGATCGATCATACCGAACACTTCTTCTCTGAATGGACTCCCTGGCGATATCTAATGTGATATTTACAACACCACCCTCGTCCCTGGCTGTTGATAGTGCCGCCACTTCGAGGGCATTGAGTGCATTCCTTACATCACCCCCTGCGTACTCAGCAAAATGCTCTTTCGCTTCTGCTGCAACGTTTATCTTCATATAGCCCAACCCTCTTTCTTGATCAGTCAATGCCCGATCAATCATAACCATCACATTCTCCTTCGTTAAAGGATGCAGCTCAAATAGCTGACAGCGCGACAATAATGGATTGACAAGTGAATAGAATGGGTTTTCTGTTGTAGCTCCAACCAATGTTATAATTCCTGACTCCAGGTGTGGCAGAAGGGCATCCTGCTGTGCTTTATTCCATCTGTGAATTTCATCCACAAAAAGAATCGTTTTTCGTCCGTTTGCTTTTTTTTGATGCTCTGCCTTTGCCACCACGTTTCTCAACTCCTTAATCCCATCCAATACAGCGTTGATTACCTCAAAACGGGCATCTATCTCTTTTGAAATAACATTAGCAAGAGTTGTTTTTCCGGAACTTGGAGGACCGTAAAAAATTAATGACCCTATGACACCACTCTCAATCATTCGCCTAAGCATCTTACCCTCACCTACCAAATGATCCTGTCCTGTAAACTCCTTCAGCGATACCGGACGCATTCGGGTTGCCAGAGGTTGATTTTCATAATCAGGTTTTTCGTCCGCCTTACCGGAGTCATCTTCAAATAGATTCATATTCCAAAAATTTTATTCTTTAGCAGATGATAGTAAAATTACACTGCAAATTCGCTGAGCAGATATTCAACTAAAAATGAGTAAATCCTTGCATAATGGATAAAATCTGCTTATTGATAGTTAGTACTTAACTTAAAAAGGGAGGTTATATGACAGTTAAAGATATTTTAAACCGAAAGGGTTCAAAGGTTTACTCCGTTCATCCTAATGAAACGGTTTATGATGCCATCAAAAAAATGGCCGATTTAAATATCGGAGCTCTTTTGGTTGTTGATGAGGGTAAAATAAAAGGGATCATATCTGAACGGGATTACCGAAACAAAATCATACTGAAAGGAAGAACATCCACATCTACACCTGTAAAAGATATTATGGTTCGGTCCGTTTTTTGTGTTAACAGTTCAGACAGCATCAACCTCTGTATGCAGCTTATGACTGAAAAAAAGATCCGCCATTTACCTGTATTAGACAATGGCGACCTGGCCGGTATTATTTCGATTGGTGATGTTGTAAAGTCGGTAATTGATAACCAAAAAGTTGAAATCAACTCACTTCGAAATTATATCGCCGGCAACTACCCGGGCTAACTGAATTCAATTAAAGAGGCAGGTTGTCGTGCTTTTTCTTAGGCACACGATCTGCTTTATTATGACACAGCTCAAACGCCTTGATTAATTTAACCCGGGTTTCCGAAGGCAGTACCACATCATCGATAAAGCCCCTGGCTGCCGCTTTGTAGGGATGAGCAAACTCTTCACTGTAACGGTCTTCAAGTTCTTTCTGCTTCTCTTCAGGATTATCAGCTTTCGCAATTTCTCGTCTGAATATAATTTCGACAGCCCCTTTGGTTCCCATCACGGCAATTTCTGCAGTTGGCCATGCAATATTGTAATCTGCCCGAATATGTTTCGAGTTCATTACATCATACGCGCCGCCATAGGCTTTACGCGTAATAACCGTCATTTTGGGCACAGTTGCCTCGCAAAACGCATAGAGTAATTTAGCTCCATGCTTGATGATTCCACCCCACTCCTGGTCCGTACCGGGCAAAAATCCGGGTACATCCTCAAACACAACCAATGGAATGTTAAAAGCATCACAAAATCGTACAAATCTAGCACCCTTAAGTGATGCATCAATATCTAATACTCCCGCCAATGAAAGTGGCTGATTAGCCACAATCCCTACCGTGCGACCATCCAGTCGCGCAAAACCGACCACAATGTTATCCGCATACCGTTCGTGAACCTCATAAAATGTATCCTTATCCATTACCCCATCAATCACATCTTTGATGTCGTATGGCTTATTAGGGTTAAGAGGCACCAGATCATCCAATGCACCGGCCTTGGCAGCATCGGGCTCCTTAGACGGCATACCGGGGACTTTCTCTTCGCAGTTTTGCGGAATATAGCTGATCAGCTTTCGAATATTTTTCAAACAAACGGCATCATTCTCTTCTGCAAAATGTGCCACTCCTGATTTTACACCGTGGGCCGAAGCTCCTCCAAGCTCTTCGGAAGTAACCTCTTCATGAGTTACGGTTTTGACCACGTTTGGACCGGTTACAAACATATAACTGGTATTTTTCACCATCGATACAAAATCTGTCAGTGCAGGACTGTAAACCGCCCCGCCGGCACAGGGCCCCATAATCGCTGAAATTTGAGGAATAACACCGGAGGCCATTGAGTTTCTCCAGAACACCTCTGCATATCCACCAAGTGAACTCACGCCTTCCTGAATTCTCGCACCGCCAGAATCATTCAATCCAATAACAGGAACGCCATTTTTCATAGCCAAGTCCATTACTTTACAGATCTTTTCGGCATGTGTTTCTGAAAGTGATCCGCCAAAAACTGTAAAATCCTGACTGAATACATAAACTGGCCGGCCGTCAATCTTCCCGTACCCGGTTACTACACCATCGCCCAGAAACTGTTGATCTTCGAGCCCAAACGCAGAACTTCGGTGAGTTACAAAGGCGTCTATCTCTTCAAAACTATTTTTATCGAGCAGAATATCTATACGTTCACGGGCAGTGAGCTTTCCCTTCTCATGCTGCTTTTCGATCCGCTTTTCTCCGCCACCCTTTTTTGATTCTTCCCTAAGTTTGAATAGCCGTTCTACTTTTTCGTTTTCAGACATTATCTGCAATTAAAATTCTTTATTATTTTCGCTCCTTGAAAAAGGTATGAAGTCTGTCGGTAAAATCAACAGCAACTTCATCGAATATATCGATATGGTTACGATTGAAAATCTCATCTTTAATAAACTTCGATGCACTTTTCCAATCATCTAAAAGCGCAATGTCTTCAAGAGACTCTTCGTAAGCCTTTTCTGATCCGCTAAAGATTTCACTTATAAACCGATTTTTCTCATCAGATAAAAACTCAATCAACGCTTCTGCCGTTGCTTCCAGACTTTCGTCAGCGTCTTCATCGTAACTGCCAAAAAAGCGATCCGCGAGTTTATCAGCCATTTCAAGCTTGTCATCTCTATCCGATTTTTTCTTCCTGCGATCTTCTTCTGAAGCAACACTGCTGAGATCTTCTCTTTCTAAAAACGCTCTCCAGATTGGCACGTCTTCTTCATCATCGGTTTCGTTGTAAAGCTCAATCGACTTCACACCTGTATCATCTTCGTCATCAGGTCTATCGGTTTCGGCCAAGTCTTCTACTTCAGATTCTGATGTAGTTTTATCCTCATCCACATGATCTTCATCATCGTTATCATCGCCGGAAATAGCCTTCCACTTACTTAAAAGATCGGTGTGAAGTTTTTTGGGATCCTCATCTTCCTCCTCTTCATCAAGGGTAAGATTCCCACTTCTGTAGTCGGAGGATGATTTCTTCAAATTCATCTCTTTATAGAGATTCTCCTCCTCATTCTCCTGATCTTCCTGATCTAATCGAAATTTTGAGTGAAGCTCCTCTTCTGACTCATCACTGTCTTTGGAAATTTCTGCCTCTTCGTCTTCTTCCGGCAGTGAATCCCCTCTTCGTTTCTGAAATGAGTTCAGAATAGAATCTTCGGCATCTTCGTTCTCATCATCTCCTTTCTCAGTAACCTGCGTTTCCTGAACCGGAGGTTTAGGTCCAGTCTTTTTGTCGGTATCAGGTTTTTGAGTTTTTACAACATCTTCATCCTCATCAAGCAGCTGCTCGGGTGAAGACATAACTTCAATAAATTCGGTACGATTCAGTGACTTATTCAGCCGATCAAAAACCCTGGAGATTTTTTTACGCCCTTTATCTTCAAAATAGACCCGAAACAGATCTGTATCTACGGATGGGCCGGCCAGAACAAAAAGAGGCTCCAGTTCCTTTGCCCAATCCAGGGAATTAAAGGAGGAGATTAATTTTTCATCAATCTGGCCAATGATTTTTTTACAATCATCTATAACCAACTCGGTTTTATTCTTCTTTTCCATGTAACGGATCAATGCGGCCGCAAGCGGTCTGCCGATTGTTACATATCGAATTCTCTTTTTCAGTTTTTCAATCGAGAGTGAGGTGTCGCTGCCAAATAGAATTTCCGGAATAGCTTTGCGAGGTTGTGTTGCCAGTTCCAATGCATCGGCAACAGCGGTTTCCAAAAGAGGAGCCGCATAAGATGAAGGCATTCGTACTTCTGCTTTAATCGCTTCCAGAAAGTTTTTCCATGCAAATCGAACTGAATCACCATCCATATCCGCCCATTCTGTTTCAGGCGGACCTACGGATTCACTCAAATTTTGGTGCATTTCAAGGATCACTCTCTCTGTGATAAAAGGAGGAATGTCCAGAACCTGAAGATCGTCCGGGGTGTAAAACTCTCTGAATCGGGGTAGCTGAGCTGTCAGCTTCTCAGTGATGTGGCGTACTATTCGCTCCATATCCTTTTATATTTACTTATTCTGTAAATGTATTTAGATCTCTATTATAAAAACTTTTCTTCAATAACTTTGCAACCAATTTTGATTCAATTTCATAAAACCTCTCTTTTTTCTTCATTTTGCATCTCTTTAAATTTACCTTCCAATCATGATTGAGATTAAAGCGCAAAATATTGAAAAAAAATATGGTACAAAGCGTGTACTTACGGGCATCGACTTTCACTACCAATCCTCCGTTTTGGGGATCGCCGGTTCAAATGGGTCCGGTAAATCAACACTTTTAAAAATGTTATCCGGTTTATTAAAACCTACATCCGGAAATATTTTCTGGAATATAGATGGTGCTGATTTTTTACCTAAAGCAATTAGTCCCTATCTCGGTTTTGCAGCTCCATATATTCAACTATATGAAGAACTAACCGTCGAAGAAAATTTACGTTTTTTAGTGAATCTTCAAAAAAACTCTGTTATAGAAGATCTTAATGCCCTATTGAGCCGATTCGAAGTAAAAAAGTTTCGTAATTCCCTCTACGGTAACCTTTCAACAGGTCAGCAGCAACGGGTAAAATTAGCATCAACCGTAATAAAAAATCCATCCATTCTAATGCTGGATGAACCCGGTTCAAACCTGGATGAAAAAGGTAAAGTTTTAATTCAATCCCTTGTTCAATCTTTTCGTGAAGATGAACGAATGGTTATCATCGCCTCCAATCAAACGGATGAACTCGACATGTGCGACCATCAAATCGACCTGAACAATCTTAAAAATTAACTCTATGTATACTTCAGAAGACCGAAAATTAGCTCTGCAACTTCTTAACCACAGTGTAGAACTGAAAAAGGGAGAAAATATTATGCTTCAGCTTGTGGGGCTGAACGGTATCGGATTAATTCGGGCGCTCACCGAAGAGGTTAGAAACAAAGGAGCGCATCCCTTTATCAAAATTGAGGATCCTGAAATTAACCGATTGCTGCTTGAAAAGGGTGATGATCATTTTTGGGAAAATCAAACCGAGACCGACCAGCTGCCTTTGATGAAACAGATGGATGCTTTTATCGGTATCCGGGCAGCTGAAAATATCTACGAAAATTCTGAGGTACCTAAAGAATCGAACCGAGCCTATTCACAGAAATTCCTGAATCCGGTTCACTTCGAAGAGCGTGTAAATCACACAAATTGGGCTGTACTGAGATATCCATCCGCAGCTTTTGCCATGAACGCCAAAATGCCCACCGAGAAGTTTCGAGAATTTTACTATAAAGCCTGCCTTTTCGATTACAACAAACTGGAGCAGGCTATGAAGCCGCTCGAAGAACTTCTTCGGAAAACAGATCTCATTGAACTTAAGGGAGAAGGAACAGATATCAGTTTCTCAGTAAAAGGGCAAAACTGGATTCCCTGTTTCGGGAAACGGAATATTCCGGACGGCGAACTGTTTTCGTCACCCATCATCGACTCTATTAATGGCCACATCACTTATGCCCCATCCGTCTACCAAGGAAAGCCGTTTGAATTTGTAAAGCTTGAAGTTGAAAATGGTGTCGTCACAGATTTTGATTCATCAAATAACTCTGCCCTTGAAGAAATTCTCGACACGGATGAAGGTGCCAAACGATTCGGTGAGTTTAGTTTTGGGCTGAACCCGATTATCAGCGAGCCGATGTACGACATCCTGTTTGATGAAAAAATCTATGGATCAAATCACCTTACCCTTGGAAATGACTACGAAATTGCTCCCAATGGAAATGAGAGTAATATCCATTGGGATCTGGTCTGCATCGGAGCGGATGTGTACCTGGATGGAGAGCTGATTCGAAAAGGAAGACAATTTGTAAAGGACGAACTGAAAGGGTTAAATCCTGAATCTTTGGTTTAGCAAAAGGTCAGCTTTAAAAACAAAAACCTCCAAGGATTCAGAATCCTTGGAGGTTTTTTATTGAATTTAATTTTCTCGTCAGCACGCTTTAGGCGGTCAGACGGATAAAGGAATTTCAACCCCCACTTTAAATCCGGCTGAACAGATTTCCTTACGCACCCTCTTTGCTTATTTTTATTAACTACTTCTTTCAAGCCCCTAACCTTATTAGTCTTTATACGCTTTTGGATTGAACGATTTATCTTGAAATCTGCTTTTTATAAAAATACCGGCTGCATCAGGGTACATTTCTGCAGTCTGTATAGAAGAAGTAAGACCATTTGGGAGTTGCCTCATCTGTATTCCAATAGTCTGCTTCAACAGATAAATCGCAATTAAATATCTCTTCATATGATACCAAAGCTCTTACAAAACAAAACGTATCGCACTTATTTAAAGGTAGTTAGTTCCTTGGCATTCCTGTTTGTGTTTACAGCTACACAAGCATTTGCTCAACGCGGAACCGTAGAAGGTGTCGTTTCAGATACCGACAATAATCCGTTACCGGGTGCCAATGTAGTGTTGGTTGGTGAAAATATTGGTACATCAACAAATCCCGATGGTGAATATTCAATTAACGCGCCGGCCGGCGATTACACACTGCAGGTCAGCTTTCTGGGATATCAAACGAATCGTCAGTCTATCTCAATATTGTCAGGTGAAACACTCACGGTAAACATCACTCTAGAAACGGCTACTGTGGGCGGGGATGAAGTCGTTGTTTTGGGTACACGTCGTCAGGGCCGAACCATCACACAATCACCCGTACCTGTTGATGTAATCAGTGCCGAAGAAGTGCAGGCGACTGGTTTTTCTCAAACTACAGCCGTGATTCGCGCGCTGGTTCCATCGTTTAACTCCCCTGAATCTTCCATTACAGACGGTACAGATCATGTTCGTCCGGCCACACTTCGCGGTTTAGGACCGGATCAAACCCTGGTTTTGATTAACGGGAAAAGACGACATACAAGCGCCATTCTTCATGTAAATGGTTCTGTAGGTCGCGGTGCTACCGGTGTTGACTTGAACTCCATACCTGTGAATATGATTGAACGAATTGAAGTTTTACGGGATGGAGCGGCGGCTCAATACGGATCTGATGCCATTGCGGGTGTAATCAATATTGTTCTTAAAAATTCTACAGGGTTGGATGCCTCTTTCTCTTACGGGCAAAACCTGACTCAGGAAGAGAGAGGCTACGCCCCTAATCAAGCTCTGCCAGATGGTGGATCAACTGCCGGTTTTCAAAGTTCTCCATACTACCCGGGCCAAGAAGATGTATGGCATCATGATGGAAAAACTGTAAACCTCCATCTTGGATACGGTTTTGAACTCCCAAACAATGGTCAGCTCTATGTATCAGGCCAGTATCGTGATCGGGGAATTACAAATCGGGCCGGAATTGACCCAAGACCAAATTATCCGGAAGTGAATGGTGATCCCGATCCACGTGAATTTACGTTTGATCGCATCAACCACCGTTATGGTTCAGGTGATCTTCTGGATGTGAGTGGATTTTTTAGCGGTAATATGGAAGTTGCCGATGATGTTGAACTTTATGCCTTTGGCGGGATCAGCCTGCGTGAAGGTGAAACCGGAGGATTTTATCGGCGTGCTCTGGACGGCAGAAATGTCCCCGAATACTATCCCGATGGATTTCTACCTTTAATCACATCCAATGTATATGATGGATCTTTTGCTGCCGGTTTAAAAGGACGAGCCGGTGACTGGAGTTACGACTTCAGTCAGGTTTATGGCCATAACTCTCTGGAATACGGTGTAACCAACTCGGTGAACACATCCATTGGAGTTGGCAGCCCTACCACGTTCAAAGCCGGAACACTGGCATTTGATCAGGCAACCACAAATCTTGATTTTGTGAGAACAGCTGATATCGGAACCGCCCAGCCATTGAGTATTGCTTTGGGTAGTGAATTTCGATACGAACTCTATAGAATCATCAGAGGTGATGCAGAATCATATGCCGATGGCGGGAACGGAGCTGCACCCGGTGCACAGGTATTTCCAGGATTCTCACCGCGTAATGAACAGAATGAAGATCGTTACAGTATCGCAGCCTATGCCGATCTGGAAACGGACATCATTGATCCGTGGACTCTGGGATTAGCCGGACGATTTGAAAGCTACAGCGATTTTGGAAATACACTTACAGGTAAGCTTTCGACCCGGTTTGAACTTGTGGAAGGACTCGCTGTAAGGGGAGCCGCCAGCACAGGGTTCCGTGCTCCATCGCTTGCCCAATCGTACTTTACATCCATCGCTACCGTATTCATTGATGGAACACCTTTTGAAGTGGGAACTTTCCCTGTAAATTCTACTGCCGCGCAAGCTTTGGGAGCCGAATCTTTAGAGGCTGAAACTTCTGTAAACCTGAGTGCAGGTGCCACGTTCGAACGCGGTAATTTCTCTCTAACAGCCGACGTCTATCGCATTACCATAGACGATCGAGTAGTATTCACCGAAAACTTTACCGGTGAAGACCTGGCAACATTCCTGCAGAATCAGGGAATTAATGCAACAGGCGGGCGATATTTCACAAATGCTGTGGATACGGAAACACAGGGTATAGATATCATCGCTCGATACGGTTTCAATCTCGCCGATAATTCAACCCTGCGCTTTACACTGGGGATGAATTTCAATGAGACTGAAATTACCAATAAAGATGAAATCGATACGCCCTCCGAACTTCAGGGCCTTACAGACGTACCGTTGTTTGGGCGTGTAGAGATTGGGCGGTTCGAGGTAGGTCAGCCAAGCAGCAACATCAACTTTATGGCCAACTACTCTCGTGACCACTGGTCGGTGATGCTTCGCGCTGTCCGATACGGTGAAATTGAAGTGCTTCGAGCAAACCCTGATGAAGACCAGGTGTACGGAAATGTATTTTCGACAGATCTGGAGTTCACTTATAACATCAGTGAAACCGTTCGATTCTCATTAGGCGGAAACAACATCTTTGATGTCTATCCGGACAAAACATTCCAGGGTAACAGCTTTAACGGAATCTTCCAGTATTCCGGATTTTCGCCTTCAGGATTTGAAGGACGTTATGTCTATTCCCGACTTACAATTAATATCTAATTCCCGGGCCTGACCCATAAAACAAAAACCTCCAAGGTTTCGAAAACCTTGGAGGTTTTTTATTGGATCAAACTCCCGTCAGCACGCTTTGTGCGGGCAGACGGGTGACCCTAAATCTATATCATTATATCCGCGTATAGCGGTCTGCCGGGTTTATTTAATCTGCCCACGCTTCCGCGTCACTGTATACTTCAGCGAACTCCAGTTTATTCCCGTCTTTACTTACTGTAGCTTCAAACTCAACTCCCTGCGAGTCATCCTCCCGCTGAATCAACTGTTTAGCCAGCTGATTTACGATTTGAGTTTGGATCACTCTCTTCAATGGTCTGGCACCGTATACCGGGTCATAACCGCGAACAGCCAGCCAGTCTTTCACATTATCCGATACAGAAAGGGATACGTTATTCTTAGTCAGCATACCCTCAACCCTTTTAAGCTGAATATCCACAATTTGTCGGATATGTCGCTGATCGAGCGGATGGAAAACAACCACATCATCAATCCGGTTCAAAAATTCAGGCCGTATGGTTTTCTTCAGCTGCTCAAACAACCTGTCCTGCAGTTCTGTGTACGTTGAATCATCCATTTCTCCCCCGCTCTTCTCAATCTGCTCAGAGATCAGGTGAGAACCGATATTGCTGGTCATGATCACAATGGTATTCGTGAAGTCGACCGTTACACCTTTATTATCGGTCAGGCGTCCATCGTCCAAAACCTGTAGCAGAATATTAAAGGCATCAGGGTGTGCTTTTTCAATTTCATCAAGCAGCACAACAGAATATGGCTTTCGGCGAACCGCTTCGGTCAGCTGACCACCTTCATCATAACCGACATAGCCCGGAGGCGCACCAATCAAACGACTGACGCTGTGTTTCTCCATATATTCACTCATATCAATCCGAATCATGGCATCCTCATCATTGAAGAGGAAATCAGCCAATGATCGGGCAAGCTCTGTTTTACCCACACCGGTAGATCCCAGGAACATAAATGAACCGATCGGGCGATTCTCATCCTGCAGACCTGCTCTTGCACGTCGTACGGCGTCAGAGACCGCCTCAATGGCCTGATCCTGACCAATCACCCGTTTATGGAGTTCTTCCTCCAGCTTGAGTAGTTTTTGCCGTTCGCTGGAAAGCATCTTGGTAACCGGAATACCGGTCCATCGCGAAACAATATCTGCAATTTCCTCAGCCTCAACTTGCTCCTTCAGAAGAGACCGACCTTCCTGAACATCATCCAACTTGGCTTTTGTTTCTTCAAGATCCTTCTCCAACTGTGTAATGGTTCCGTAACGCAGCTCTGCCACTTTCTCATACTCGCCTTCACGTTCTGCTTTATCGGCTTGATTACGTGCAGTTTCGATGGCCTGTTTCAGCTCCCGGGTTTTCTGGATCAATCCTTTTTCATGATCCCACTGTGCCCGCATCGATTTGCGTTTCTCTTCCAGATCGGCCAGTTCTTTCTCATTCGATTTCAGTTTGGCCTCATCCTTTTCGCGCTTCAATGCCTCACGCTCAATTTCGAGCTGACGAATCTGCCGCTCGATACTGTCAAGCTCTTCAGGCATAGAGTCAATCTGTAACCGAAGTCTTGATGCGGCTTCATCGATCAGGTCAATGGCCTTATCAGGCAGAAACCTGTCAGATATGTACCGGTGTGATAGTTCGGCCGCTGCAACAATGGCCGCATCCGTAATTCGCACACCGTGGTGAACTTCATATCGCTCCTGAAGTCCGCGTAAAATCGACACCGTATCTTCAATTGATGGCTCACCGACAAATACAGTTTGAAGTCGGCGCTCCAATGCTTTGTCTTTCTCAATATACTTTCTGTACTCGGTTAGCGTGGTGGCACCAATTGCATGCAGTTCGCCCCGGGCCAGTGAAGGTTTCAAAATATTTGCCGCATCCATTGAACCCTCAGTGGCTCCTGCCCCTACCAGGGTATGAATCTCATCAATAAAGAGAATCAGTTCACCGTCTGAATCCATCACCTCTTTAACCACAGCTTTAAGGCGCTCCTCAAACTCACCGCGGAACTTAGTCCCGGCCACTAGCGCTCCCATATCCAGGGCAACAATCTGTTTCGTTTTCAATCCTTCAGGTACATCACCTCGAACAATTCGCAGGGCAAGTCCTTCAGCAATTGCTGTTTTACCAACACCGGGTTCACCAATCAGAACCGGATTATTTTTAGTCCGGCGGGAGAGAATCTGCATCACACGACGTATCTCCTGATCGCGGCCAATTACCGGATCCAGTTTATTTTTCTCTGCCAGTTCATTTAAATTCCTGGCATACTTTTTCAACGCCTGATAGCGACTCTCTGCATTGGGATCGTCTACGGTTTGACTGCCCCGAACATCTTTCAAAATCTTTAAAATTTGATCTTTTTTTACTCCCTGCGATTTCAGCAAATCACTGCTTTCGGAAGAGGTTCCAATCAGACCCAGAAGGATATGCTCTGAACTGATATACTCATCACCAAGATCTGTCGCTTCTGTTTGAGCTTTGTCGAAGAGTGCCTTTGTGTTATTGGAAAGATATTGCCCGGATACCGATGCACCTTTTACAACCGGGAAGGTTTTAATTTTCTTCTCAAGCTGTTCCAGCAATCCTGATGTGGATACACCTATCTTCTTCAGAACCTGGATGGTAACATTCTCCGAATCGGATAGGAGCGCTTTTAAAATATGCGCCGGCTCCACAGCCTGATGGTTCGCATTTTGAGCGATCTCCAATGCCGCCTGAACAGCTTCCTGAGCTTTTATCGTAAATTTATTGAAATTCATCTATGCTCCTGTTTGAACTTTCTTTTTATAAAGATGTGAAGCTAAAACCGTACCTGCAGCATAGAACCTGTCGGAATTACAGTTCACACATTTTGAATGAGCTTAAATGACCGTTTTGAGAGATGAATGGCAGGATTCTCTTAAACAGTCCTGCCTCAATTTCATTTAAAAAAAGAAACCGCCTGCCACAATCGAGTCGAAAGCAACAGGCGGTTTGGATTACCCCAATAAATTATGACCAAAGATTAGGCTATTACTCTTGAGTAGTAGTATACCGGCCGGAATTTTCACCGTTTCTCAGGTATTCAAATATTTTATCTTTGTTCAAATGATCAACTTCCGCCAGTAGCTTTTCCGAATCCGGGAAGCTGTTTTGATTTCTATAAAAATAGATCACCATTTCTGCTTTGGATTCCAGTACACCTGATTCAGTACTTTCAGAAATTTCCTGTGCTCTGTTCAATACTTTTTCAGAATAAAACTCCGGATAGACAATTCTATAATGCAACATATCGAATAGCGCGGACTCTACCACTCCATTTACATCAGAGGACAGGCCATAAACCAGGCTGGTTTCTAATTTTTCAGATAACTCTTCAGTAAATACTTTGTAACCTGAATGTTGAGAAAAAGCATCACCTGCCATAACAATGGAAAAAATGACTGCGAGTACAATAGAAAGTATGTTTTTGAATTTAAACATCGTGTTGTTTGATTTATGCTTACTTGAATGATTGAGCATAAATATATCTCCAAATCAAAATGACAATCAATCGTTAAATTGATGTCTTAAAACAATTTAAAATGTATTATTGTGACATTTTTTCATGAAAGCGTTTTTAATTTTATTGAAAATTATTTTCCATAAAAAGACTTTTTTATCCCATTTATAATCTATATTAGAAAAGCCCTTACAAATTCCATTTTTTTGGAAAGCGCTTCGTTACATTTTTTCCTATAACTGACAATTAAACACACAAAAATCTTGTTGTAAAAGAATCAGAAGCGCTTTTCGATAGACGGTTTTTGTCGATTTGACGGCCCCGATATCCTCATTTTGAGAGTAAAAAGACATTTTGTGCTCTCTGTTATAACCTATAGCTTAGAATCGTTGATTGAATGAATCGCAACACAAACTCACCATCATGCATGTAGAATTTAATGAAGTAATGGTAGAACTCGTATCAGGTAATATTGCCGACCAGCCTGATTGTGATGCTATAGTTAATGCAGCCAATGCGGAATTAAGAATAGGTGGTGGTGTTGCCGGTGCAATTCATGGCGTGGGAGATCCAGAACTGGAAGAGTTAACACGTCCCCTTGCACCCATCAAACCGGGTGAGGCTGTCATAACGGAAGCCCCAAACTTGCCAAATAAGTTTGTTATACACTGTTTAGGTCCTGTTTATGGAAAGGATAAACCTGAAGATAAGCTGTTGGCAAACTGCTATTACAATGCATTAACCCTTGCGGAAGAGAATGGTATAGAATCGATTGCATTTCCTGCACTATCTACCGGAGCGTTTGGATACCCCATGAAAGAAGCCGCACAAATAGCGTTTAACACCGTAAAGAAGAAAACCGCGGAGCTAACTAATGTAAAATATATTCGCTTTGTACTGTTCAGTGCAGCTGACTATAATCTGCACCTAAGTGTATTGAAAGAGTACTGAAATTCTATTCAGCTCCGTAGATTTCATTCAGAACACCCGCCGTGCGAATTCCGGCTTGCAGTAACCTTTTAAACACCAGATCTCTGTTTTGGTATCGGTACTCATAGCCAATTCGCATATCATCAGGCAGATCGTAGGTTCGATCGCGATAACTGACAGACTCATATGCCCAATCCCGAACGGTTGCATTTTGCCACTCCGCAATTTCTTCATCCGTTGCAACATCAATTTCCCAGGCTATTTCGGAATAACTCATTTCAAGTGAATTAATGATATCACTATCCCAAACTCTGTGCAGGTTCGAGTTTTCACCCATCCACTGCAGGCGTACCTCATTTCCTCCCAAGTCTTCACCGGTTCCTACGTGCATCGGCTGATGAATGTCGCCAATCATATGAATCACGAATCTGAGCTTATCCTTCTCTTCTTTCTCTGTTAGGTCGCCCCTTTTCAGTTCATCAATTAATGTTTCAAGTGCCCAAATAATATCCCCGCCTTCATCCTGCTCGGCCTCTTCGTAAGTCATTCCATCCGGAATGGTGGCCCAGTGCCAGGTTCTGGTATAGTCGTATTCGCTGTCTGATCGAATATCATCCATCCAAACTGCAGATAGAGATAACGATCGATCTCCTAAAATTTCATATACCCGCTCTCTGGCTTCATCAGTTAGATATACATCCGCTATTTCGCCGGTTACATAGTGGCCAATTTGCCCCCACTTTTGGTGCTCTTGATGATCAACGGCAGACGTATTAAAGAATAGTGCAGCTGCAAGAATTAACAAACCTTTCATAACTCAATAAAACTTAAAATTTGTATTTACAGAAGGTACGATCTTTTCCCTGAACAGTCTATCCATACAGAGATTTATTCAGACCGTAATTCGGATAGTTTCTTATAAAGTTCTTTCTCTTTTGATGTCAGTTGATCCGGAAGTTGGAGGGACACTTTCACATAGTAGTTACCTCTGCTACCGGGTTTATTAAATTCCGGGACTCCTCTCTCGGCCAGTCTGAACATTTTACCATTCTGGGTGCCCTCCGGTATATTAAGCTTCACTTTTCCTTCTAAGGTATCTACCGTTAAAGCACCTCCCAATGCTGCTTTATGAACCGGAAGATCTACAGTTTGAATAATATCCTTTCCTTTTCTTTCGACTCCTTCAGGTTCTGTAATTTTTATTTTAAGATAGAGATCTCCCCTGCGTCCACCCGGTCCGGCCTGACCTTTTCCTTTCAACTTCAAACGTTTACCATCCTCAATACCGGCGGGGATTTTTACCTTCATTTTTTCACCCCCAATTCTCAGCTGCTTTTCAGCACCGGTTAAAACATCGGCCAGATCCACTCTTACCACAGCTTCTGAGTCCGCTACAGGAGTTGCACGTCTTCTTGTACCTGTTGAATATCCCTGACGTGTTTGCGCACCACCAAAAGGATCACCTCCATTACCATATTGCCCGCCTCCAAAAAGCGTTTCAAAAAAACTGGAAAACGGACTACCCCCACCGGCAGACTGACCGCCGGCACCAAATATGTCATCCATATTGATGTTTACATGCTGACGGCCGCCGCCACTTCTCCCGGCATACTGCTGCCAGTTAAAATCGTCGGCACTTGCGCCGGCTTGTTCATACTTTTTCCAATCAGATCCGACTTTATCGTATAGTTTCCTCTTCTCAGGATCTTTTAGAACCTCATACGCCTCACCTACTTCTTTAAATTTTTTCTCTGCTTTTTTGTTACCGGGATTTTTATCGGGATGAAATTTAGCCGCCATCTTACGATACTTCTTCTTGATTTCATCCTGCGATGCATCCCTGGGTACGCCTAACGTCTTATAGTAATCTTTGTATTCCATAACTATAGCATCCTTATTTTTGCTTTAATATTTGCAAAAGTAATGCCATGCCCTTCTCAAATTGCTGTATTGACAGTAAACCTGACGGAATGGACGAGTTGCAGGTCACAGGAAGACTGTTACCAAATAAAAAAGCCTCTGCCTGAATTCAGACAGAGGCTTAACCTTAACCATTCGTTCAATTTTTTAGAGCTCAAACGCTACGAAGATATTTCGTCCTTGACGATTTACTCTCAGCAAGGCCACTTCTGTGCCATCTTCAATTAATGACTGAACCGCACCATAGAACTCCTCCGGTTGAGTAACTGAAGCACCGGCAACCTGAGAGATTACATCGCCTCTTCGAAGTCCTTGAGAGTACGCACCGCTTGCTTCGCTGATTTCACTTACAACCACTCCAAATGCCTGCGATTGTAAATTTAACTGTCGGCGAATAGAGTCTGTTAACTCCTCAACAGCGAATCCCAGTCTTTCACGAAGTTCTTCCCGATCAGAAGTACTCATATCAGCTGCAATTTCTTCAGTGTCTAATTCACCCAATTCAACTGTGAATTCTTTTGTTTCTCCATCACGGAACACCTCAATATCTACTTCAGTACCCGGCGCTGAACTGGCAATCGTTACTCGGAAATCATAAAAATCGCGCACGATGTTTCCATTCAAGCGAACAACCACATCGCCTTCCTGGAGTCCGGCTTTGGCCGCCGGTCCGTCTTCAACCACATCGCCTACCACAAAACCACGTGGATTATCCATTCCCAAAGCACGCGCCATGGTTCGATCCACTTCGCCGCCCATAGAAATTCCCAGGTAACCTCTGGCAACACGACCGTCTGTGATTAGCGACTCCATCACATTTCGGGCCATGTTTATCGGAATGGCAAAACCGAGTCCCTGGTTTCCGCCACTTCGGCTGGCAATAGCTGTATTGATACCAATCAATTCGCCATCCACATTAATAAGCGGACCACCCGAATTACCGGGATTAATCGCCGCATCGGTTTGAATATAATTTTCAAAATCATTCAATTGTAGTCCCGAACGACCGCTTGCACTCACAATACCCATCGAAACAGAGTGTGCAAACTGGTTACCCAGCGGGCTCCCGATCGCTAATACCATCTCGCCTACACGTAAATCGTCACTATTGCCCATCGGAATTGCCTTTAAATCCTCCTGATCAACTTTCAGTACGGCAATATCACTTGCAGGATCGGCACCCACAATCTCCGCATCCAGCTCTATACCATCAAAAAGTGTAATTTTAATGTCGTCTGCATTATCTATCACATGGTTATTAGTGATGATATATCCTTCTTCGGATACGATCACACCGGAACCGAGCCCCTGACGCTGAAACTCTCTCTCCTGGTCGAATCGGGGATCATCAAAAAAGAAGGAGAAGGGAGACTGCTGTCTTTGGCGAACCGTTTGGGTTGTATTGATTGTAACCACAGTTGGATTGGCCTGCTCAGCAATATCAACAATAGCGTTGTTAAAATCTCTCAATGTACTTACCCGCTGAGTATCTTCAGTCTGATTTGATTCATTAAACGCTGGAAGTCCTGAAGAGGTCGAATCTGAATCGGTTTCATTTCCAAAGTTCAAACCGATAATAAAAAATGCCACAGCAACTGCAGCAATCACACTTTTTGTTATTCTATCCATAAATATTGACTCATTTTATTTGAATTCAATCAGCAGATGATTTTTTCTGCCTTGCCCTTTATCCGGACGGTATTTAAAAGCATTTTTATTTTCTGATAACGTACTGCTGTGCCATTCCTTATGTGAAGAAATTGTTTACAGACAGCCGTTTTTTAAACTTTTCAACTATCCGATTTATTGCGCAAAAAAATGCCGGAGACACTTGTCAAAGGATCTCCGGCGCTAACTAACCTGCTCTCTTAGGGGACAAAT
Source organism: Rhodohalobacter barkolensis (assembly GCF_002834295.1). NCBI lineage: Bacteria > Pseudomonadati > Balneolota > Balneolia > Balneolales > Balneolaceae > Rhodohalobacter > Rhodohalobacter barkolensis. The sequence continues at coordinate 62,451 of NZ_PISP01000003.1, forward strand.
GAGAACAGCTCTTACTACTAACTACTTATTTAATTTTAATCTGTCTTTTCATCTTCTCTTCGCTCTTATCGATGGTGATATTCAAGATTCCATCGTTATACGAAGCATTAATACTGTCGTCTTTCACATCATCCGGAAGCTGGAAAGATCGGGTAAATGTTCCATAATGGCTTTCCACTCTGTGGTATGTTTTACCTTCTTCCTCTTTTTCAAACTTACGTTCTCCGCTGATGGTTAATCGTCCTTTTTCAAGGTCGATCTGAATATCATCTTTCTTCATTCCGGGAAGAGTTACATCTATAACGTATTTCTTCTCGGTTTCTGATATATCAATTTTTGGAGCAAATGTATTTTGTCGATTTGCGACTGCATCATTGAAAAATTCGTCCATGATGTCTGTAAATCGTTTACCAAATACATCTGTACCGGGTTGAGAATATCTTACGAGTGCCATAATGACCTCCGTTTATTTAAAGTTATTTGTTACAAATTGTTTTCATGAATTCACTTTAATGTGTTGCAACAGGAGTGCCAATCGGCTTTTTACTGACATGGCTGTCACCTCTGGCAGATTTAACATGCAGTTGTTTCAGAGTGTGTTAAACCGTGTGACCGGCTGTCATTTCCGGTTAGACAGACTGACTTACCTAATCTGTTATTCTGTCTGATCGAATTGATCTGTTCATTTTTTTGGTAATTATAATCAGAATCGGAGCCCCCCTGTCGCAGGCTTTCAGCCTGCTTTTTGATTCAATTCATACTTTGGTCTCGGGGCGGTGCCCCAAGCTGGGTTATTTTAGGCTTTCAGCCTTTTGTATTTTTGTGAACCAATTGGAGGCTGATTTCCAAATATAGTCAGTCTTAGACCTTAATTACCTCCCTGTTCATAAACATCAACTTCAACTTCCGATTCCTCTAAATCTCTTCCATTCTTATAATCCTCTTTAGATAGTTTTCCGCTGACGTTCAGAAGAAGGAATCTTTTAATTAGGAGAATATTTAGACTGGCTGGTAGAAGATCTGTGTCTCAAATTGGGATATTGAAGACTTTCAGCCTTTGGGTTTAATGAAACCGTTTATCGCTCGATTGCCCAATACAATTCTACTCAGGAGTTCAATGTTAATCCTCACCACTATAAATCTAATTCAACTACTAACTTCTATCATTCAACCTTTATTCCTTTTCGGGATATTTCCCCCTACCACTTAGAATTTGGATTGATAAAGACTGAAAGCCTTTGACAATCCAGCCCGGGGCAACGCCCCGGGAATCAATCACCCATCAAGTCGGGCAGGCTGAAGGCCTGCAATAGATCTAACCATTTTTAAAAAATATTTCTGTAAGTAGACCTCGATTCCTGGTCCATAACGATAGATACTTCAGTATCACATCATCAAAACGGAACAGAGCCATGAGCCAATCTTTATCAAAACTATACATACACCTGACTTTTTCTACCAAAAACCGGCTGCCATTAATCCCCAAATCCACCAAAACCAATTTACACTCATATTTGGCAGGAACCTTCAAAAAACTGGAAAGCCCGGCACTCATTATCAACTCCGTACCGGATCATATTCATGCGCTGTATCGAATGTCTAAAAATGTGAGCCTGGCAAATATTGTGGAACAACTCAAGAAAAGTTCTTCGAAATGGATGAAGGAAAACACAGGCAATAAATCTTTTTATTGGCAAACGGGTTACGGAGCCTTTTCGGTTAGTAGTTCGAAAATCGAGACAACTACTCGGTATATTGCCCGTCAGGAAATACATCATCAACATCTGAGTTATCGGGATGAGATCGAAAAATTCATACAAAAGTATGACGTGGTTGAGTATAATCCGGACTATTTTTGGAAAGAATAGGCAGGCCTAAGTGTTGCCTGTCGCAGGCTTTCAGCCTGCTTTTTGATTCAATTCATACTTTGGTCTCGGGGCGGTGCCCCAAGCTGGGTTATTTTAGGCTTTCAGCCTATTTTTCTGAACCAATTATCGTCCGAATGACGAAAACCACCCGACTCAGGCCATAAATTTATAACCCCCACTGTTCATCAGGTCAACTTCTGAGTTTTCTCATACAGCACCGTTCATCTAGCCTTGTTCGGTTTAATGCCAACCACCACCTTGCAGACAGTGTCACTCATTCATAATATCATGTCATTTGTTTTAGGCTTTCAGCCTTTTGTATTTTTGTGAACTGATTAACTTGGTTACCATAACCGGTCAACGTTGGTCTATCAATTTTTAATTCTCACAATCGAAAATGCCCAACCTCCGATTTTTTACATTTTCCGCATTTCTTATAATCCTCTCCGGACTGATTTCCGTCACTGCCCAAGAGTCGGAATCATTCAGCTACGAGGTAACGGATGATCATTTTCGGCTTGAACTGGATCACGGCATTTATGAGATCTCATTCTACTCTCCCGAAATTGCAGAGGTCACATTCTTCGAGAGTGGCCAAACAGAGTATCCATCTTCACATGCTGTTGTTCTGGATAAAAAGTTCTCTTCCTTCAATGTGGATGACACCGGTAATCATGTGGCGCTGCTAACCGACGGGCTTCAGATTTTTATAGAAAGGCCCTCAGGCAATCTCTCTTTCTACTACAATGGAGAGAAATTGATTGAAGAACGAAACGGATTTCAATCAACAGAAAACGGGTTTGAAATAGACTTCAATTTATCTGAAACAGAAATTTTGATGGGTGGTGGCGCCCGTGCACTGGGAATGGACCGGCGCGGTCATCGACTACGGCTCTACAACCGGGCTCATTACGGTTACGAAACTCGATCTGAGCTGATGAACTATACGATCCCGATGGTTCTCTCTTCCAATATGTATGCCATTCACTTTGACAATCCCACTACCGGATGGCTGGATCTGGATAGCCAGTTTAACAATACCCTCTCATTTGAAGCAATTTCTGGCCGCCAAAGTTACCAGGTTATTGCCGGTGACAGTTGGGAAAAGATCATTGAAAATTACACACATCTGACCGGATTCCAGCCACTCCCACCCCGCTGGGCTCTCGGTAACTTTTCAAGTCGATTTGGGTATCGGTCCCAAGATGAAGTTCTCTCAACCATCGATACATTCCGGGAGGAAAATGTACCGGTCGATGCTGTAATCCTGGATCTATATTGGTTTGGAAAAGAGGTAAAAGGGACCATGGGTAATCTCGCATTTGATCGAGACTCCTTTCCGGAACCGGAACAGATGATGGATCAGCTCGAAGATCAGGGAGTAAAAACCGTTTTAATCACCGAGCCCTTTGTCGTCACTACCTCCGATCGATGGGATGAAGCCGTTGAAAGAGATGTTCTCGCCAAAGATTCGCTCGGTAATCCCGCCACATACGAATTTTTCTTTGGCAATACCGGCTTAATTGACGTTTTCAAACCGGAAGCCCGCAATTGGTTCTGGAATATTTATCAGGATTTGATTGAGATGGGCGTGCATGGCTGGTGGGGGGATCTGGGCGAACCGGAAGTTCATCCCGAGCACTTAATTCATCACACAGGAACGGCCAATGAAGTTCACAACATCTATGGTCACGAATGGGCAAAACTGGTTCATGATGGCTATCGTGAAAACTATCCGGATATTCGTCCATTTAACCTGATGCGCGCCGGATATTCCGGATCACAGCGATTCGGACTCATTCCGTGGTCGGGCGATGTAAACCGAACCTGGGGCGGACTTCAATCCCAGCCTGAAATATCCCTACAAATGGGCCTTCAGGGTCTGGCCTATATGCACTCCGATTTAGGAGGTTTTGCCGGAAATCTGGTGGATGACGAAAAATATGTGAAATGGCTTCAGTACGGTGTATTTCAGCCCATTTATCGTCCGCATGCCCAGGATGATGTTCCTTCTGAACCGGTCTTCAGAAGCCGGGAAGCCCTCGATCATTCCCGAAAAGCAATCGAATTACGCTACAAACTGATTCCCTATATCTACAGCCTCGCCTTTGAAAACTCTACTACCGGTATGCCTCTGATGCGTCCTCTCTTCTTTGAAGAGCCGGGAAATCACGAAATCTATAAAGTAGCAGGCAGCTATCTGTTTGGGGATGACATTCTGGTTTCTCCGGTTATGGAACCTGACAAGAAAAAACAGACTGTATGGTTTCCGGGAAAATCTAATTGGTTTGATTTTTACTCCGATGAAAAGTTTGAAGGTGGTACTCAGGTTTCCGTGAATACAAAAGAGGAGTCAATTCCCACATTTGTGCGGGGCGGGGCAATTATCCCGATGGCAGAGCTAACACAGTCGCTGGATAATTACTCGGTGGATTCTCTTGACTTAATCCAGTTTCATGATCCCGAAGCAGTATTCTATCGAACATTCGTTTACCATGATGATGGATTTACCTACGGTGCTTATGATAATGGAGAGTTCGAAAAATTACACATTACGTCATCCAATCGAGGTGAAGAATCAACGATCAATTTTAGAAAGGAGATTGGAAGAAATTTCAATTCAACCATCCGGAGCATAAAGATGGATATCAAAAACGTACATAGAGCCGTCTCAAAAATAGAATTCGACGGAGACGCCATCCCCTACAATATTCAAAATAATACGCTTACACTAAAACTGCCCGACTTTGACTCCAACCAACACATGCTAAAAATTTACTGGGATTGAGTGTTACGGCTCAACGGTTAACTCTTAGATCACAGGATGTTAAACATATCCCGGAGTATGTTGAAGCCTATCTGTGAAGATATCTTATCAAACGATTTTAAAACGTTACAACTTGATACCCATCTTCGATGAAGGATCTCAGGCTCGGATGGTCGTCATAATCATCCAAAAGCTTCACATCTGTTTTACGAACCTCGTTGATGACCCCAAAAGCTTTGGAACAAAATTTACAGGCTCCGTGGATATTCCCCTTCACAGCTTGATATAGCGGATGCGCATCGTGCTCTTCGTTGGCCAGTTCCGGTACCCACGTGGTACCGGCTCCATCAAATACAATTTTAACGTTATCATCATGATCCTGTAACTCTTTGGCAAATTCCAGTGCATTAACGATTCGTCCCAAGGCTTCATGACTTCCAACTTCAGCCAGTACTACAATTGCTATCTTATTCATCTTTTTAATTGGTTGAATGAATGTTCATACCGAATAGATGCATTGGAATGATTAAATCTTACCTTTTTAATTAACTCTCAGGATTTTAAGTAAGAGAGATGAGGTACACGTCATCTGCAAGGATCAAGTCTAAACCCAAACACTGATGATCACTTCATGAAAAACGATAAATTATTTCTACTTACTACACTCCTTTTGTCACTCTTTGTCATTTCATGTTCATCTGAACAAAATGAGCAAACCAATTCTCAAGCTGAAGTTGAAGTTGAACCTGCTCCGGATTTTGAAGTCACCACAATTGATGGAGAAACCATTAGCCTGGAGTCTTCACTGGATGAGGGTAAACCTGTTGTGATCTATTTTACAGCCTCCTGGTGCCCGATTTGTGCACAAAACTGGCCGGTACTTTCCGAAGTGTACCCGGAATTTGAAGATCGCCTGACGCTCGTAGCTATCAGTATTGACCCGACGGATGATGAGGATACCATCAGGAAACTGGCTGAAGAGGAAGGATTCCGGTTCCCCGCAACCAAGGGCATTCCTGACATTATGATGGATTATGGTGTTGACAGCCAGGCAACCACGGTAGGTGTGAATCGTGATGGAAATATTGAGTTCAGACGTAATAAAGTAGCGCTCTCTGCAGATGAATACCGTGAGCTCTTTACACGTCTTGTTGACTAGTATCAATCAATCACTTGCTACTTTAGCTTTAGTAAAGATTATTTGAGGTTTTAAATATATGGAGTTTATCTATTTCTCATTTCTGCAGGGTGTAGTGGCCTTTTTTGCTCCCTGCGCTGTGGCACTTCTTCCCGGTTATATCATTTCATTTATTATCCGGGAAGCGTCTGGCACCCCTTCAAGAAATGAAAAATTACTGCGTGGTCTAAAATTAGCATCCCTGAGTATTCTCGGGATTTTAGTCATCTATTCCATTGCCGGAATATTGATTGCTGTAGCCAGTCAACTTCTGAAGGCGTACATGAAGTGGATTACGATGGGAATGGGAAGTTTAATCATCATTCTGGGCATTCTGCTCATCTCAGGTAAAAGCATTGCATTTTCTGTGGATATCAATCGAAAATCAGACCGTTCCGAAATTGGCGAAGCCTTCTTTTTTGGAGTTGCATATGCAATTGGAGCTTTGGGGTGCCTGTTCCCACTGTTCTTAATCGTTGCAACTCAGGCAATGGGGGCTCCATCCGTATGGCTGGGCGGATCGTACATGCTGGCATACTTTGTGGGTATTAGCCTGATGATGATCACTGCAATATTACTTTCAACCTTTGCACGTGATTTTTTCATGAAATACCTACGAAAACTCCTTCCACATATGGAAAAAATAACAGGGGTCTTGTTAATTCTAGCCGGAGCCTATGTAATCTACTATCAAATGGTTTTAATCTGACGAACATAGCTATGAAATTAATTTCAACCTATTTCTAAATAACCCTTTACTTGAAGCTGTATTCTATTATTTTCTGAGAATAAGTTCTCGACAGAAAGGATAGAAATACCGAAAAACCTATGTTCAACTGGTTCAAAAAAAGTAATAAGAATAAAAAGCCATCTCGATCCAATGAAGATTGGGTAGAGCAGCTTACACCTCCTCCCTCGGAAGAGTCCATCTCACATTTGCGGATAATTTTGGTCCGCGGACTGAAACCGGCTCTCTATAAATATGTTGACCGGGAGCTGGATCAGTTTGTAGAAGATACTGTACAAGATGCACTTTTGAAGATTCTGGATAAAGTTGACACATTTCGCGGGGAGAGTAAATTTACAACCTGGGCTATGAAAATTGCCGTACGTGAGGGGCTCTCTGAATTAAGAAGGGCCAAATACAAGGATATTTCACTGAATGATCTGGTTGTAAATAATGATGAGTCTGGAAGGGATGAAATCAATCAGATGAGTTTTTCCGATGATCAACCCAATCCGGATCGTGCTACACACGAACGAATGATTCTTCAAAGAGTTCAGAAAATGATTGATGAAGAACTTACGGATAAACAAAAAATGGCCATCAACGCACTTATGATGCATGGCCTGCCGATTGAGGTAGTTGCTGAACAGATGGGAACCAACAGAAATGCTCTCTACAAACTGGTGCACGATGCACGTTTAAAAATGAAGAACCGGTTGATGGAAGATGGAATTGATCCGGACGAAATGTTAAATCAACTGTAAGGAATTCAATGAATGGTTCATCTACTATTTGAAAGATTCAGGAAATGACTATGAAACTGACAAAAAATAAACTTAAAAGCATGATCCGGATGATTAAAATGACTCTGGATCAAGAAATTGGATGCGAAGACTGCTATGATCAGCTGCATCAATTTGCTGAAATGGAGCTGCAAAACAAATCACCGGAAAAAGCACTTCCGAGAGTCAAAGAGCATCTCGAACGATGTGGAAACTGCCGCCAGGAGTATGAAGCGTTGTTAGAAGCCATTGAAGCATCAGCCGAACTTACAGAATAGCATTTTGCATAAGTAAGATGGAATGTAATTTAGTCGTCTAATGGTTTGATAGGGAAACCCACTTATTGAATCATTATGAAACTCCATTTACTTACTATCTACCTGTTTTTACTTTTTTCGGGATTTTTACTCTCCTGCAATTCCGTAACTACGAATAGTTCAACTGATGAAAATGACAACGAAACTGAAGACAGCGGCTGGCTCATCCCGGAAGACCAGGTTTTTGTAGGTGCCGGGCGTGACGATATCCCCTCTATTGATGATCCTTCATTTAAACCTGTTGACGACATCGATTTTCTTGAGGATGATGAGCTTATTGTTGGAATTAAGATCGGGGATGAAATCAGAGGGTATCCCCATCATATATTGAATTACCATGAGATCGTCAACGATTTTATAGGAGAGGAGCCCGTAGCCATTACTTTTTGCCCGCTTACAGGATCTGCTATGGCATGGGACAGAGAGATTGAAGGGGAAATCACAGAGTTCGGCGTTTCCGGATTGATACACAAAAACAATCTCATCGCATACGACCGCGCCACGAATTCGTATTGGAGCCAGATGCTTGAACAGAGCGTTAATGGTGAGCGAATTGGTACAAGACTGCAATCATACACTGTTATTGAGATGAACTGGGAAACGTGGAAACAGCATTTCCCAAATTCTGAAGTACTCACGGGCGAGACCGGATTTGATCGTGATTACTCCTCCTACCCATACGGCAGAAATTACAGCAATGACGACGACAATATTGTATTTCCGATTCACCGGGAAGACGACAGGCTAAACCGAAAAGAGCTCGGACACGGAGTATTATACAATCTGGACTTGCACGTTTTTGTGTTGTCTGATTTTCCTGAGTCTACGACGGTTATAAACAGAAACGTTGCCGGTGAAGACCTAGTGATCATTGGTAATTCTGAACAGGATTTTATCAACTCTTTTTCTGCTGTAGCATCCGATGGGACAAAACTGCGTTTTTCAATATCCGACCAAGAACCGCCGGCACTCTTGGAAGATGACGAGGGTAATATTTGGAACTACTTTGGTGAGGCAGTTTCAGGTCCCAGAACCGGTGAAAAACTTAAAACCATACGTTCGTACAACGCTTACTGGTTTGCCTGGGCAGATTTCTTTGGCCTTGATCCAAGAAGACCTCATATCTCTTATCCTTAATTTTTAATTTTGTCTCACAAACACCCTGTAATCCCATGCTTTGAGCTCAAGAGTTGAATTTTCATCAAACTCAACAGATTCATCGGTAAAATAATCAATGTACTCGCCGTGATGAAGTGACTCCTCTAATTCCAAGCTCTGAGGATCACCGGAAAAGTTAATCACTGCAAATACCTTGTTCTCCTCATTTTGCCGGACAAAACTGAGCACACTCTCTTCTGAACTGTTTGGCACGCGAATCATCGTTGCGCCCCACTCCGAATGCCATAATGCAGAGTTCTCTTTCATCAGTTCGAATAGTTTTTTGTAAAGGTCGCCAGTGGGATGATCTCTCCACACAATCGGATCTTTCTCAAAAAACTCCAGCCGCCGGTCATTTCCGGCTTCCTGTCCGTTGTAGATTAGCGGCATGCCTTCGCCCACAACAGAGAGAACTATGGCCGCTTCCAAGCCATCTCCGAAAGCTTCATACATGGTACCTTCCCACGCGTTTTTGTCGTGATTGCTCACAAAGGTCATTCTCATGCTCTTTTTGGGAAAGGCACTCTCATTCCAGGAGTAGTAGACATAAAGCGGACTCAGATCCTCAGCATCACCAGTAGTTATTTTCTCCACAGCCTCGTACCAGCTCCATGCGTAAGTCATATCAAACGCCTCGGAATGCAGGTCACGCGATTCCCATTCAGCCAGCATAAATACCGGTTTAACTCCTTCAAGTTCTTTTCGAACGTTATTCCAGAAATCGACCGGAACAAATCCGGCCACATCGGCACGAAAACCATCCACATCGGCCTCCTCAACCCAGTACTTCATCGCCTGGGTCATATACTCCCGCACTTCGGGTTTGCTGTAATCCAGGTCGATAATATCGGACCAGTCCCACCAGGGGGTCGGACGAAAATCTCCTTTCCAGTCGCGCGCATACCAGTTGGGATGTTCCTCCGTAAGCGGATTATCCCACGCGGTATGATTGGCCACCCAATCCAGAATCACATACATGCCCAGCTCGTGAGCCTTATTTACAAAACTCTTCAGGTCTTCGAGGTCACCAAACTCCGGATTGACGCTGTAATAATCCTTCACCGAGTAAGGACTTCCCAGCGTTCCTTTTCTATTTTTCTCCCCGATTTCGTGAATCGGCATCAGCCAAAGAATATCCACTCCCAAATCCTTCAAACGTGGCAAGTGTTCCTCGGCGGCATTGAGTGTTCCCTCTTCAGTAAACTGCCGGGTGTTGATCTGGTAGATCGCGGCGTTTTTACTCCATTCAGGATGGTCCAGCTTCACATACTTTTGGGGCTGATACGGATCGGGTTTTTCTGAGCAAGCGGACACAATTAAAAATATTGAAATGAATAGAAGCGGCAGATGAAAACGTTTCAAAAAAGTCATAGAAAAGTAGATTAAATAAAAAAAGGCAGCACTCAACCCTTTCGGTTAAACACTGCCTTTAAAATAATTGAAAAACGATAAACTACAATGAAATTGTATTACGACCGGTAGCTTTTATTCCACTCTCGCGCTACCAGAAAAGCCATTTCCAGGCTCTGTTCGTAGTTGAGTCGTGGATCACAGTAGGTTTCATAGTTGGTGCCCAATCCGGCTTCATTCAGGCCGTTGGCTCCGCCCACACATTCGGTTACGTTATCACCGGTCAGTTCCAGGTGTACGCCGCCCAAATAGCTGCCTTCCGCGCGGTGAACAGCAAAGGTCTCCTTAATTTCATCCAGGATATCATCAAACCGGCGTGTTTTAACTTTATTTTCAGTAGCAAACGTATTTCCGTGCATCGGATCACAGCTCCAGACGACCGGGTGACCGGCTTTTTTCACGGCTTTGATGTATCTCGGCAGATGCTCCTTCACTTCATCCACTCCCATTCGGGAGATCAACACAATCTTCCCGGCCTCGTGATTTGGATTGAGCTTGTCCATAATTTCGATCGTCTCATCCACATCAAACGGAGGACCAACCTTAATTCCGATCGGATTTTCAATTCCGCGCAGATACTCCACGTGAGCGCCGTCTAACTGCTTGGTACGATTTCCGAGCCACACCATGTGTCCGCTCAGATTGAACCATCCCGCTTTTCTAGGCACCTGACGTGTCTGGGCTGAATCGTAATAGAGATTCAGCGCCTCATGTGAGGTATAAATATCTACTTTATGCAGCGTACTGAATGTGTTGGGCGTAATCGTTTCCATAAAGTTAATCGCCTTATGGATCGAGTTTACCATCGCTTCGTAGTCTTTGTAATACTCGTTATTCTGCATAAAATCGAGCTCCCACTGTTCGGGATGCTGCAGATCGGCAAACCCTTCATCGGCCAGCGCACGAAGAAAATTGAGCGTCAGGGCTGATTTCTCATATCCTTTGATCAAACGCTGTGGATCGGGAGTTCGGGCCTCTTTATTTGGTTCAAAACTGTTGATCAAATCGCCGCGGTAGTTGAGCATCTCCACACCGTCAATCGTTTCGGAATCTTTGGATCGCGGTTTGGCGTACTGACCGGCAATTCGTCCCACCCGCAGAATCGGTGTACTCATCTCATGCACCAGAATAAAACTCATCTGGAGCATCACCTTTAGCATATTCACAATTTTGGGAGCCGTGCAGGCGTCAAATGTCTCAGCACAGTCTCCGCCCCAAAGCAGAAATCCTTCGCCCTTCGACACATTCGCCAGTTTAGTTTTGAGCGCCTCGATCTCCCACGATGTGATAAGTGGCGGCAAACTTCTAAGTTGACGGTATGCATTCTCCAACTCTACTGAATCGGGATAGGGCGGCAGCTGCTCAATCGGTTTGGAATTCCATGAAAGCGGACTCCATCCATTTTCATTTGGTTTCAGTTCGATATTGAGCGGATTTGCAGTTTTGGGGTTGGTTGTCATTGAGTGAACATATACTTGAGATTTCAAAAATAGCCTTAAAAATAAGGGGAATTCTGCATAAAGCCTATTTTTTGCTTTTACTCAATTCCAAACAATCCCCGAATGTGATTCGTTTTTTATTTGTTTGATCCATATGCCTTTCCGTTAAACGTTTCGTATTTTTGACGGTTGCCTAATTGAATTCTGAATACAGTCAGCACACTTTTGAAAAATAACATCATCATCCGCGGAGCGCGCGAACACAATCTCAAAAATTTCGACATCGACATTCCCCGGGAGCAGCTCGTGGTTTTCACCGGCCTGTCGGGATCGGGCAAATCCTCCCTCGCCTTCGATACGATTTATGCGGAAGGACAGCGACGATTTATGGAGTCGCTCTCAGCCTACGCACGTCAGTTTCTCGGAATGATGGAGCGTCCCGAAGTGGATTTTATCGACGGACTCTCCCCTGTGATCTCCATCGATCAGAAAACGACCAACCGGAATCCGCGTTCAACGGTTGGGACCGTTACGGAAATCTATGACTTTCTGCGTCTTCTTTACGCCCGCATCGGTGTACCCTACTCCTACATCTCCGGCAATAAGATGGAGAAACAGACTTCCGACCAGATTGTGCAGGCAATTATGGAGCTGTCAAAGGGAACCAAAGCGTACTGCATGGCACCGGTGGTTCGCGGACGAAAAGGTCATTATCGCGAACTGTTTGAGCAGATGCAGAAACAGGGTTTTGTAAAAGCCCGCGTGGACGGTGAGCTGATCGACCTAGAGGGAGAAATTAAGCTGGATCGATACAAAACACATAATGTAGAAGTTGTAGTGGATCGTTTTGTGATCTCCCCAAAGAGCGAAAAACGAATTTCCGATAGCGTTCACATGGCGCTGGAGATGGCCGACGGTAATCTGATTCTCGGCATTCAGGAGGATGGCAAAATCACAGACAAGGTTTTTTCAAAACATCTGTATGATCCCGAAAGCGGACTCTCTTATGAGGATCCCGCACCCAACCTCTTTTCCTTCAACTCCCCCTACGGTGCGTGTAAAGCGTGTAACGGACTTGGCTACCGGTATGATGTAAGCCGGGAACTGGTGATCCCAAATCCCGATCAGACCATTGCTGAAGGCGCCATTCGATTCCTTGGGGAACCGCGCGATATTTTCATCTTCAAGCAGCTACAGGCTGTACTGGAATCGGTTGATCTGGATTTTCACACGCCGATCAAAAATTTTCCGGAAGAAGCTCTTGACCTGCTTTTTGATGGAGGCGAAGATCAGAAATTCAACGTCAGCTACGATTTCAAAAACAGTAATGTTACTTATAAACACTCATACGCCGGCCTGAGGAATATTATCAGTGATCAGTATGAGGACAGCAAGTCCAATAAGCAGAGAGACAAAGCCAAGGCTTATCTCTCCAAAATTGACTGCCCGGAATGCGGCGGCGGGCGACTCAACAAGGAAGCCCTCTCTTACAAAATTGACGGATATGGAATTCATGACCTCGTCAATCAGGATATTAAAAATCTGCGTCTCGCCATTGGTAACCTGAAACTAACCGAACGACAGCGAAAAATTGGCCAGCAGGTTTTGAAAGAGGTGATCGACCGGATCGACTTTCTTTTGAATGTTGGTCTGAACTACCTGACGCTGAATCGCGAGGCTCAAACACTGAGTGGCGGTGAAGCGCAGCGGATCCGGCTGGCTACACAAATTGGGACTCAGCTCGTTGGCGTTCTATACATTCTGGACGAACCAAGCATTGGGCTGCATCAGCGGGACAACATCAAACTGATTCATTCCCTGGAAACACTTCGCGATCTGGGTAACAGCGTGATTGTTGTGGAGCACGATCGGGAAACCATTGAGCATGCCGATTACGTGGTTGATTTGGGTCCGGGTGCCGGAACAGAAGGCGGTTATGTCGTCACGCAAGGAACACCGGATGAGCTGGACCCCGAAGCGATGACCACTAAATTTTTACGGGACGAAGAGGTAATTCCATACCCTGAAAAGCGCAGGAATGGAAGCGGAAAATCGATCACTCTTCACGATGCTCGCGGTCACAACCTGAAAAATGTGGATGTGGATATTCCACTCGGAAAGTTTATCTGTGTGACCGGTGTGAGCGGAAGCGGTAAAAGTTCACTCATCAACCAAACACTGGTTCCGATTCTTTCCAATGAATTTTACAACTCCAAGTCGGTTCCGCTACCCTACAAATCAGTGGAAGGTCTGAATAATGTAGACAAGGTGATTTCGATCGATCAAAGTCCGATTGGCAGAACGCCACGATCCAATCCCGGAACTTACACGAAAGTATTTGACCACATTCGTTCGCTTTTTGCTGAGCTGCCTGAATCTAAAATCCGCGGTTACGATCAGGGGCGATTCTCTTTTAATGTAAAAGGAGGCCGCTGTGAAGCGTGTCGGGGAGACGGTGTCCGTAAAATTGAGATGAATTTTCTGCCCGATATCTACGTGGATTGCGAATCGTGCAATGGAAAACGCTACAATCGTGAAACCCTTGAGATTCACTACAAAGGCAAAAATATTTCCGATGTGTTGCAAATGCCGATCAGTGAAGCCGAGGAGTTTTTTGATTCGGTTCCGTCTATCAAACGAAAACTGGAAACCCTAAACTCTGTCGGGCTCGGGTATTTGACACTTGGTCAGTCGAGCACAACATTAAGTGGCGGTGAAGCTCAGCGAATCAAGCTATCCAGAGAACTTTCAAAAATTGGAACGGGTGATACTATTTACATTATGGATGAACCCACAACCGGGCTCCACTTTCAGGATGTAAGGATGCTGGTGGATGTGGTCCAGAAGCTGGTAGAAAAAGGAAATACTGTTATTGTTATCGAGCATAATCTGGATCTGATCAAAGCAGCCGACTGGATCATCGACATTGGCCCCGAAGGAGGAGCGGATGGCGGAGAAATTATCGCAGAAGGAACACCGGAGGAGATTGCGGAAGTCAAAGAGAGTTATACCGGCAATTTTCTGAAGCAGGAGTTTGAGAGGGAAAAGAAAATAGTCAGTACACAGTAGGCAGTAGGCAGTTGGCAGTTGGCAGTTGGCAGTTGGCAGTTGGCAGTTGGCAGTTGGCAGTAAGAAAAGCTACACAGAGTTATTCATAACTCATCATTACAGTCAAACTGTTTGCTGTTTATCTTTGCGGAATTGCGTAAAAATTAATTTGTCAACCGTCAGTCATCTGACTATTTTTGACAGTCTGATGAAAAATCGATTTTCACATATCGTTCGCACGTCTATTGTCACGTTTTTGATGGCCGGAATGTTGGCACATCTGCTTGTGCCATTCACGAGTCATGCCCAAAAAACAGCTTTTACCCAGTGGCTGAATCACAATGTGGCAGCCAATGGAGACGAAGCGGAAAATGAGCTTCGAAGTGCAATTCGAAAACTACCCGAGCAGACATCAGATTTTCGTGTATTGGTTGAGCAGGCATCACAGCTTGTGGCCAATAACAGAGATGAGTTCAGATTAAATGTTGCATTTCCCGTATCGACCGGTGATCACGTTACATCCTGGCTGGTAAGCCAATGGAATGTTTTTCAACAGCACCAAACCGGAACCGATGCGTTATTACCGGAAACCTCTGCTCCGGTCCAGAAATGGTTGAATACGAACAACCTTTCAAAAACAATTCTTGGTATAACTGATAAGTTTGATACTTATAATCGTGGATTTGATAAAGCTATTTTATCTCCCGCATTGATCAGAAACCTGATTGAACCCCTTACGAGTGGAATCAGTATTAATGCTCCTTAGTTTTTTTGTTTGTCGATGAACCGGTCCCTCACTACCCGATTAGGATTTTATTCGACAAACCTCCCCTTCTCAATTAAATTCTTGCCACAATCGGCAGATGTTATCAATTCAAAACTTTTGAAGTAAAAACCTATGAAAAGTCAAAACAACGGTTTTAAAATCGGTTCTATCGTCGTCTTTCTTGGACTGACGCTCTGGTACCTTTTTCCAACCTTACAATGGAATTTAGAACAGCGTCATATGGCAGATATGACGGACTCGGAAAGAGTTCAGTATCGGGCCGAAAACTTGGAAAAGCTGAACAGCCTTCAGGAAAAATCACTTTCTCTCGGCCTGGATCTACAGGGCGGAATGTATGTAACTCTTGAAATTGGAACCTCACAATTAGTTCTCGAACTTGCCGGTGACTATGCCGACGACTACCTCGAGGAAGTGATTTCAGTATCTGCTGAGCGCGCAATGGAACAGCGAACAGACTTTATTGACGAGTTTGTCAATGAGTTTGAATCCCGTGATCCCGATGCAATGCTAAGCCGGTACTATCGGTCTGATGCAGATGAGATCACACGAAGATCCTCAAATGAAGAGATCACCACATTTCTAAAAACTCAGCGTGATGAAGCCGTAACCCGGGCAATGGAAATTATCCGTTCCCGAGTTGACCGTTTTGGTGTAACTGAGCCGGGCATCCTCCAACAGGGAAACAATCGTATAGTTGTGGAGCTTCCCGGCGTGGATGATGAGGAACGTGTACGAGACCTCCTCCGTGGTACTGCCCGATTGGAGTTCAGAATGGTTGCCGAGCCGGATGAAATCAATGCGGCCAAGCAGCAAGTTGTAGACTACTTCCAGAACAATCAGGAAGAGTTGGAAGAAGTTGGAGAAGAAAATCTGCTTGAAGTTTTCGACCCAAATGGTCGTAACCAATATGTTTTCGGTTATGCTGCCGGACCGGATACTTCTGTGGTAAATACACTTCTACAAAAAGAAGATGTTCAGCGACTCATCCCCCGAAATACCACTTTAATGTGGGGTGCACAGCCTTTTGCAACCGATGGCGGGCTCGAGCTTTTTGAACTGATTGCCGTACGAAGTCAAATTGAACTGACCGGTGATGTGATTGATGAAGCCCGTGTGGCTTTTGACCCAACAACCAACGCTTCAGAAGTTTCCATGACCATGGACTCTGAAGGTGCGCGACGCTGGGCCCGAATTACCGGCGCCAATATTGGACGACCTGTAGCCATTGCTCTCGACGGTTATGTCGTTTCTTACCCAACCGTTCAAAATGCGATTAACAACGGTCGCTCCTCCATTACAGGAATTGGTAATGTTCAGGATGCGGAAGATTTGGTAAACATCCTGCTTTCGGGTGCCCTGCCTGCTCCACTCGATATTGTTGAGGAGCGAACTGTTGGTGCATCACTTGGTGAAGCATCCATTAGTGCAGGTCTCTATTCCACCCTATTTGGGTTAATGGTAGTTGCACTCTTTATGATTGTTTACTACCGCACTGGTGGAGCAATTGCCGACATTGCCCTGATCCTCAACATTATTTTTATACTGGGTATTTTGGCCGCATTCCAGGCCACGCTTACCCTTCCCGGTATGGCCGGTATTGTATTAACGATCGGTATGGCGGTAGATGCCAACGTACTGATCTTTGACAGGATTCGTGAAGAGATGCGAGGAGGTAAAACACTGCGTGCAGCCATCGATAATGGTTACTCCAATGCGATGAGTGCGATTATTGATGCAAACGTAACCACCTTCTTCGTAGCAATTATTCTCTACAGTTTCGGAGTTGGACCCATTAAAGGTTTCGCTGTAACTCTGATGGCAGGTATTGTAGCATCTCTCTTTAGTGCAATTGTGATCACACGCGTGATTGTAGACTACCTGACGCGAGAAAAAACCGCAAATGTAAACTTCGGTTAATCAATCACGAATTTAAACAGTTTAAAAAAAGGTAAACATTATGAGATGGTTTGAAACACCAAGTTTCGATTTTATTCGAGCACAAAAAATTGCTTATGCAATCTCAGGAACATTAATTGTTGTCTCTATTGTGGCAATTTTCGGATTGGGACTCAATTATGGTATTGACTTTCGAGGCGGTAAAGAGTTCGTTTTTGAATTCGATCGCCCCGTAGACGTTGTAGAGCTTCGCACAGAGCTGACTGAACCGCTGGGTACCGGTATTGCACCGGAAATCAAGCTGTTTGGCTCAGAAAGCGAAATCCTCCTTCGTACTGATGCTGAACAGGATATCACCGTAGTTCGGGATGTAATACTAAACACGTTTAGTGAACTTTATCCTGATGCTACTATCACCGTAGAGAAAACAGATCTTGTAGGACCCCGGTTCGCGGAAGATCTTCGGATGGGTGCTCTCTACTCCATTATATTCGCGCTGGCAGTTGTATTTATCTATATTTTCATCCGCTTTAAAGGCTGGTACTTCTCGGCCGGGGCAATTGCAGCTTTGGCACATGATGTACTGATCGTTTTGGGGATATTCACCATTATGGCAAAAATTGCGCCATTTGATATGAGTATTGATCAGTCTATCATTGCTGCGTTCCTAACCATTGTAGGTTACTCACTTAACGATACCGTGGTAGTATTTGATCGTATCCGAGAAAATTCTATTATATACAAAACGATGGCTTTTAAAGAAATGATCAACAAAAGCCTGAATGATACCTTGAGCCGTACGGTAATCACTTCGCTTACTACCTTGTTTGTAGTAACTGTGCTGTTTATCTTCGGAGGAGAGGTACTGAAAGGTTTCGCATTTGCACTTGTTCTGGGTGTAATATTAGGGACATACAGTTCTCTATTTGTTGCTAGTTCGCTCGTTGTAGAGCTTCAGAAACGAGCCATGAATGCAAAGGCAAATTCTTAGGATTGTTAACTAACAAATAAACGGTAATACATATGAGCTTTAATGTTTCTGAACGCTATAATTGCGTAATTATAGAATTAAAGGGTAATGTCATGGGCGGCCCGGATGCTGTCAACTTGAATGACAAACTCCATGAGCTGATTGACCAGGACAAGAAAAACGTTGTGGTTAATCTTAGCAAGGTAAAATTCATGAACTCTTCCGGGTTGGGAATGCTAATTGGCGGACTCACTACTTTAAGAAAAGCCGGCGGAGATCTCCGAATTGCAAATGCATCGGATAAAATTGAGAGCCTGCTTATGGTTACTAAACTTATTACCGTTTTTAAGCATTTTCGCTCTGTAGACGAAGCCGTTGCTTCGTTCGAAGACAAATAAACGTATTCACTTTAACTAACTTGATAAGGAGGTGTATACAGCACCTCCTTTTTTTTGGGATATATGGCTGTAAGAATCATAATTGGTGCCCAATGGGGCGACGAAGGAAAAGGTAAAATAGTAGATCTGCTTAGTGCTGAATCTGATTACGTTGTACGTTATCAGGGAGGAGCGAATGCAGGACATACTCTAAAATTTGACGATAAAACAATCGTTCTTCACCTCATTCCTTCCGGAATGTTCAACGGCGATTCCAAGTGCATCATAGGAAATGGTGTAGTTATTGATCCCATTGCACTGGTTGAAGAGATCAAAGAAGTTGAGGAGTTAGTTGATATTGATCTCAAAGAACGGCTCTACATCAGCAGCTCTGCGCACGTCATTCTTCCCTATCACAAAGTTCTGGATCAGGTTAAAGAGAAAAGCCGGGGAAGTGACGCAATCGGTACTACCGGTCGAGGAATCGGTCCGGCATACGTTAGTAAAGTTTCCAGGATTGGCATTCGAATGGGTGACCTTCTCAATCAAACAGAGTTGGAAGATAAAATCCGGAAAAACCTCGCAGATATTAACGACGCCCTCAAGCATGTGTACAGCGAGCCTGAACTGGATGCTGATGAGATGATCAATCAGCTGAAACCGGCAATTGAGACGATTAAAAACTACATTTGCAATACTACTCAAATACTCCACGAAGCGATCGAGGCTAAAGAGCCTATCTTGCTTGAAGGAGCTCAGGGAAGTCTCCTCGACGTCGATCACGGTACTTATCCCTATGTTACGTCATCTTCCCCAACAGCCGGTGGAGCCTGTACCGGAAGTGGAATTCCTCCGTTGGCCATTACGCACTCTTTGGGCATTACAAAAGCGTACTGTACGAGAGTAGGAAACGGACCCTTCCCTACTGAACTGGATAACGAATCAGGTGAAAAGCTACGTAAAAACGGTCAGGAATTTGGCGCTACTACCGGACGGCCTAGACGATGCGGGTGGTTGGATTTAGTTGCTTTAAAATACGCTGTCCGTTTAAATGGCATGAACGAACTGGCACTTACCAAGTTGGATGTACTGGATGATTTTGAATCCATTAAGGTTTGTACTCATTACGAACTGGATGGCAGTCAGATCGATCATTTTCCGTCCGACACTGCAGAGGTTGAGCGCCTGAAACCGGTTTACAAATCATTTCCGGGATGGGAAACAAGCACCCGGAATATCTCCTCTTTTGATGATCTGCCTGAAAATGCCAAAACCTATATCCAATTCATTGAAGAGTTTATCGGAGTTGACTTCACTATCATATCAACCGGACCAAAACGAACCGAAACCATTGTTCGATAGTTTAGGATGATGGATCATGAGTGGACAGAATACATTTTGGGTTCAGTATCAAATTGAGGCATCTGACCCGGATGATGCTCAGTTTAAAGCTACGCAAATCAGTATTGAACAGTCCGTGGAGATGCCACCCGATGTAGTACCGGCATCATCCATACATAACATCGCAGAGGTTCAAAACCTCGAACAAGTTGATGATCACTACTGGCAAGTTGATGATCACTACTGGAATGTAACCATACACTTCAACACCCACCTGGTTGATGGAGATCCTACCCAGTTCATCAACGTCCTTTTTGGAAATATATCCCTTCAGCCCTGGTGTAAACTTATTGATGCAGACTCAAATTACATTAGCGGATTGCTCAACGGGCCCTATTTTGGAATCAAGGGAATCAGACAGCTTGTAAAAGTACAAAAGCGTGCCCTGAGCTGTGCCGTTATTAAACCGATTGGTTCGTCTGCTGTGGAACTGGCAGAGATGGCATTTCAATTTACTCAAGGCGGAATTGATATCATCAAAGATGATCATGGATTGACTAATCAAAAATCTGCACCGTTTGAAGACAGAGTAAAAAAATGTTTGGAAGCCATTCGAAAGGGCGAGCAGATTTCCGGAAAAAAAACACTCTACTTTCCGAACATAACTACCGCACCTACCCAAATAATTGCCCAATATAAAAAAGCTGTTCGTCTCGGAGTTGACGGTGTATTGGCAGCACCACAACTTGTGGGACTGGAAACCATACATGAACTGAGCAAACTGGGTGATGTCCCCATTATGGCTCATCCCACATTCTCAGGATCATATCTGGTTAATCAAAGCGGAATTGACCCTGTATTTTACTTTGGTAAACTGATCCGTGCATTTGGAGCAGACGCCATTATCTATCCGAATGCAGATGGACGTTTCTCATTTTCAACAGAAACTTGCAAGGCGATTAACCGTTCTTGCCAAACTCCGATCAAATCAATAAAACCTGCATTCTCCGCACCCGGTGGCGGCGTAAAACTAAATACCATCCCCGGTTTAGTAGAGCAATATGGTGATGATATAATCTTTTTGATTGGTGGGAGTTTATATAAACATCCGGAAGGACTGAGAATCGCGACTCAAAAATTTCAACAGGCTCTTAGAATTCATGAAGAATAACTCCAAAATTATAAAATCCACAGAGACGGGATGGAGTGGTATAGAACAGAAAAAGTACAAAACAGAGGGTTCAAATTTTAAGAACATCTCCCGCTTTTCTCTTTTGGATGATTCGACCCCGGAATTGAATACACATACACGCTATTTCGAAATTGAGCCTGATGGATACTCATCGCTTGAAATGCACAGGCATCCACACAGTGTAGTCGTTCTGAAGGGATCCGGCTCAGTCATCTTGGACAATCAAATTTCAGAAATTCACACACACGATGTAATCTACATCGCTCCGGAGACCATTCACCAGTTTCAGGCAGACAGAGGTGAGACCTTGGGATTCCTCTGCATTGTGGATCGATACAGAGATAAACCGGTAATTCCGTCTGATGATTTTATCCATGCAAATATTCAATCGGAAAAAGTTTTAAAGAAAATCCGAAAATAGTCTTGAAAAGAACCCTTCGACACTCGTATATTTACTACTCTTGAAAAAGCGGGAATAGCTCAGTGGTAGAGCATCCCGAGACTTCGGGACCAAGGTGGGGTTGCGAAACCTTTTGATTTACTGAATATTATATACCAAACACCAGCGGGAATAGCTCAGTGGTAGAGCACAACCTTGCCAAGGTTGGGGTCGCGAGTTCAAATCTCGTTTCCCGCTCATGGAAAAGCTCTCTGATTTATTTCAGAGGGCTTTTTTTATTTCAGCCTTTCAACTCTACTGCTTTGTTTATTATTACTGCTGAGATTTTCCGGTCTTTTTATAAGTTTAAAATAGAAAGTTTTAAGCTTATTTTGTTTGCGATCCAGTTCGAGAGAAATGTTCTATACGTATATCATATTTAGCAAATCGAAGAACAGATATTATACAGGTTACACATCTTCTACTCCTCAGGATAGATTAAACCGACACAATAATGGAATGACCCCTTCAACAAAATCAGGTATACCCTGGGAACTTGTATTCTTTAAATCATTTGACAGTAAATCTGACGCAATCAAGTTCGAAAACTTCATCAAGAGGCAGAAAAGCCAAATATTTATCAAAAAATTAATTGCTTCAAATAAGAATGAGTTTCCAGAATAGCTCAGTGTTAGAGCATCCCGAACCCTCGGGACCAAGGTTGGGAGGCGTCCCGAATCTATCGGGATTTCCCGCTCATCGAAAAGCTCTCTGATTTAATTCAGAGAGCTTTTTTTCATTTCAGCACAAAAGCCGGTTAAAGTTTTGTACTGATATTACCCGCTATTTTTATAAGTACAAAGTTGAAAGTTTTGAACTTTTTTTATTTGTGGTCTAGTTCGAGAGAAATGTTCTATACGTATATCATATTTAGCAATTCAAAGAACAGATATTATAAAGGTTACACATCTTCAACTCCGGGATCTGAAACGAAATAAGATTTACCTACTCGGCGGAATCCTTATTTAAAACTCGATTAGGCACGATGAGGAGTCCGGCCATCAGAAGAAAAATTCCGTTTCGAATTACCATTTTCCAGCCAAATTCACTGCCAAGAAGTGCACCGATAAGTGACGCGTCATCCGGATCACCAAAACAGCCGCAATCCCCTTCTATTCCCGCTCCCAGTCCATAAATTGCGAAAATAAAGAAGCTCAGATAGATCAAAAGCGCAGCCGGTTTAATAATTTTCCCAAATACATTAAAGATCAGCAGTCCGCCAACAATAATCTCTACCCATGGCAGCAGATCAATAACCGTTGACTTCATAAAAAGTGGAAGCCATGAGATGTAGGCGACTGACTCGAAGAGTGCGGTATTATCCTGAACTTTCAGATAGCCAGCAAATAGTAGAAGGCCACCTAAAATGACTCGAACCCCAATTTTGCTCCATTTTATAACAGATAGTTTATCCATAAGACAATAATACGAATATGTTTGAAGAATCGTATACCGATATTGCATTGTTAAACATCATCACCTACAACAATTGACTCTGACATTTACAGCTCTTTTGCCTATCTTTTAAATTCATGTTAACCCCCTTGATTATCAACCCCAGGCATGATCGATAAACCTCATGACTACTGCGGCATTTTTGGTATTTACGACCATGATGATGCTGCCCTCCTCTCCTACTACGGCCTTCACGCTCTGCAACATCGCGGACAAGAGTCAGCCGGAATTGTAACCACCTATTTTGATGAAAAGAAAAACCGGCACTCCATGCCGATGCACAAAGATTTCGGACTGGTACTCTCCGTTTATGATGACCCCAAAATCTTTGAAAACGAACTGAAAGGACGCTCTGCTATCGGTCACAACCGATATTCAACCTCCGGTTCTTCCAAAAATCCGGCTAATATCCAGCCATTCCGGGTTCACTACCGAAATGGAAACCTGGCTATTGGACATAATGGTAATCTATCCAATGCCCGTACTCTTCGAGAACGATTCCGGGATGAAGGCGTTCTGTTTCAGAGCACATCCGATACTGAACTCATTCTCCATTTGATTTCCCACAGCCGTGAGGAGAATCAGATGGATCAGATTATGGATGCACTCAGCCAGATTGAGGGAGCTTACTGTTTGGTGATTTTAACGGACGACAAACTGATTGCGGTGCGCGATCCAAACGGTTTCCGGCCGCTTGCTCTTGGTATGATTGACGGATCCTATACTGTAGCCAGTGAAACCTGTGCATTTGATATCATTGGTGCCAAATATATCAGGGATGTAGAACCCGGGGAGGTAGTAATTATTGACCGGGAAGCATCTGATAAGCAAGAGCCCAAATCGTTACGACTTGAACCGAAAGCCGGCACAAATAGCAGTCAGTGTATTTTTGAATATGTCTATTTCTCCCGACCCGACAGTAAAATTTTTGGGGAAATGGTCGATAAAATTCGTCGGAATCTCGGGAAGCAGCTTGCCAAGGAACACCCGTTGAACGAAGTGGTAAAATCTTCTACTGAAGATCGAAGACCTATCGTGATATCTGTACCGGATTCAAGTAATACGGCAGCCATCGGATATGCTCACGAAAATCAAAAAGCAGGCTTCGATTGTAAATATGACATCGGCCTGATTCGAAATCACTACGTAGGAAGAACGTTTATCTCTCCTGGACAGAAATCAAGAGAGCAGAAAGTCCGTACAAAATTCAACACGGTAAAAGGTGTTATTGAGGGGCGTCCAGTGATTATTGTGGATGATTCCATTGTTCGCGGTACCACATCCCGATATTTAGTAGACATGATCCGGGATGCAAATCCTCTGGAAATACATTTTCTGGTAAGTTCTCCTCCCATCACTCATCCCTGTTTTTACGGGATGGATTTTCCTAGCCCTGAAGAGCTGATTGCCAACAAATTTGACCGGGATGTTGAAGCTATTGCAAAAGAGATTGGTGTAGATAGTTTGAGATATCTCTCTGCAGACGGATTGGTTGCAGCCGTTAAAGAAGCGAATGATTCTCCGCTCGATTACTGTACAGCATGCTTTACAGGAAAATACCCTGTACCGGTCGATTTTGGCGTAGAAAAAGAAGAAAACGAAATTGTTTAATGGCATTCAAGAAAGCAACTTTCATTACCAGTGCCCCATCCATCAGAGAGTGTCCCGAAGAGTCAATTCCCGAATTCTGCTTTGCCGGGCGATCCAATGTCGGTAAATCTTCCCTGATTAATAAGATCACCAATAAAAAAAGGCTGGCACGGACCAGTAATACCCCCGGAAAAACCCAGCAGATGAACTATTATCTGATTGACGAAGAGTTCTACCTGGTAGACCTTCCCGGATTCGGCTTTGCGAAAGTTCCCAAAAAAGAACGAGATCGGTGGGGAAAAGACATCAAACAGTATTTGCTCCAAAGAAATACACTCCGACTCATACTTCACCTGGTCGACAGCCGGCACAATCCTACAGGGCTGGATCAGGAGTTTTTCTACTGGATGGCGAGTAAACAGAAACCGTTTGCTGTTCTTCTCACTAAATCGGATAAACTTTCGACCAATAAATTGGCTCAATCGGAGAAAAAGGTTCGTGAAGTATTGTCCGAAATGAATATAGAAGTGCCCGTCATCCCGTGTTCAGCCGATACCGGTAAAGGGGTGAAGGAAATTCAATCACTAATTACAGAATTCATGGAATATGAATCTGATCAAGTATAATAATTAAATTTATGCCATATCAAGTATTACTACTGGACAATGTAGATCCCTCGTGTGCAACAGTCTTTAAAGAGCGGGGAATTGAGACAACTACTCCCGGAAAACTATCGGATAGCGAATTAAAAGAGACGATTGGTAAGTATGATGCAGTTGTTCTGAGAAGCGGCACAACCATTACAAAAGAGCTTTTGGATCACGCCAAAAACCTGAAAGTAATTGGTCGCGCCGGAGTTGGAGTAGACAATATCGACATACCGGCTGCAACTGCGAAAGGTGTACTGGTGATGAATACTCCGGATGGAAATACAATTTCTACGGCAGAACATACTTGCGGGATGATTCTCGCCCTTTCCAGAAATATTCCTGAGGCCGTGAGCCGGGTTAAAAACAATGGATGGGACCGTAAGAGTTTTATGGGAACTGAAGTGCACGGGAAAAAACTTGGCATTGTAGGACTTGGAAAAATTGGCTCTGAGGTTGCTTTAAGAATGAAAGCTTTTGGTATGGAGGTTTTTGCATACGATCCCTTTACCACAAAAGAGCACGCCGGATCCATCAATGTGGAATTGCTTGAATTGGACGAACTTCTGGCCACTTGCGACTACCTAACCGTGCACACACCGTTAACGGAGAAGACCAAAGGAATGGTTTCTTTAGAAAATGCGGATAAAATAAAAGAGGGAATCCGCCTTGTGAACTGTGCCCGCGGTGGAATTTACAAAGAAGACGATCTTCTTCCTTTGATTGAAAAAGGAGTCGTTACAGGTGTGGCACTAGATGTTTACACCTCTGAACCACCTACTCCCGAACTTTACGAAGTCCTTAAAAATCCTGCCATCATTTGTACTCCACACCTTGGAGCTTCCACTGAAGAAGCCCAGGAGAAAGTGGCTGTTCAGATCGCTGAACAGATTTCAGATGCATTGGAAAGCAAAAACTACAAAGGCAGCCTGAACGGAAAATCCATCTCTCTTCTTACCAATAAGGAAGTCCAGCCGTATGTTGAACTTGCTGAGAAACTTGGCAAAGTTACAGGTCAGATTATGCCGGATAATACCAACAGTTTCTCTTTCGAGTATACGGGCGACTGTTCGAAGTATGCCGACGTGTTAACGGATGGTATTTTGAAAGGAATGCTTTCCCAATTTGTAGACGAATCTGTAAATCTTATCAATGCTCGCCACTTTGCTGAAGAGCGAGGCATGAATATTCGTGAAACAACCAGCAGCAATGATAAGATGTATAAAGACTTGGTTACCATTCAGCTGAGTGATGAAGCTCCATACAAAAAGATATCTGCGGCTGTTTTTGGACCGAACGACTACCGAATTGTTGAGATTGACGGCTATGGTATAGAACTTCGTCTCGAGGGCGATATCCTGATGTACCAGAACCAAGATAAACCGGGTATGCTAGCGGCAGTTGCCAGCGCACTATCAGAACGTGACATCAACATTGGCGCGCTAAGTCTTGGACGGGCAGGCAAGGGGACAAACGCCATTACAGCCGTTATTATAGACAAACAGCTTAGCCAGCAGGAGATCAATCTCATTCACGATCTAGATGGTGTGAAAAATGTAAAGTATATCTCGTTATCTTAGATTTTAGATTTGAGACGTGCGACTTGAGATATAAGAAAGGTGCTTTCCTGCTTAATAAGAGTTAGTCATAAAATCTTAAAATTAGGTGATCAAAAAGTCCCCTCTTTTTTAAGGAGGGGATTTAGGGGAGGTTTAAATTAGCCCTAATAATTTCTCGAATTTGTTACTTACAAGAAAAATTTAAACCACTATTTCCCCTTACCAAATATCGGATTTACCTTAATTACGAACCCACTTTCTCAAGTAGAAGGATGCGTTGGCTACAGCAATCACAATCACTCCGCCAACCAGTGTGTAGAGCGGCCAGGCGATGGTTAGCGGCTCACCCGGAAGGAACTGCTGAAGTGCACCCTCAACCATAAAGAGCAGTGATATCAGCCCGGTAAAAAATCCAATCATAGCATCCGTTTTATCGGGCTTGTTAAATAGTCTTCCTAACATAAAGATACCCAACAACCCGCCATAGGTGTAGGATGCAATTCCCAACCCAAGTTCTACGATGGCCGGCTGTTCATCCCCGGAAAGCTGAAGCCAGGTAAACAGAAAGGCCGAGCCTGTCAGAATGATACCCCACGCGATGGTAGTGAGACGGGAAATCCACAGCTCCTGCTCCTGATCCCATTCCTGACCGTACAGTGGCTTGATGATGTCATAAGTAGTAGATGATGCCAAAGCATTCAGCGAAGAGCTGAGGCTACTCATGGCGGCTGCAAACAGTGATGCAATAATCAGACCCGCAACACCTACCGGCATGTGATCTACAATGAATTTTGCAAAGATCTCATCTGTGGTTCTAAGGCCAAGTTCACCTAATCCTGCGCCGCTGTAGAATATGTAGAGCATCAACCCAATCAAAAGAAAAAAGGCGAATTGTGCTGCTGCTACAAAGCCACTCCAGATCAGCGCTTTCTGGCTGGATCTCAGATCTCCTGTTGCCAATAAACGCTGGACAATCAATTGATCGGTACCGTGTGAAGCAATGGAAAAGACTGCTCCGCCAAATACGGCGACCCAGAATACGTAGGGATCAGCCAGGAACTCCTGGATTGAGAGTCCGCCGCCGAAGTTAAAGAGCGTCAATTTCCCTTCGCTGCTCAAAATGGAGAGAGACTCCATGAAACTCGTATCGATTTTTCCGAGCATCAGTATAAGCGCGAATAGCGCTCCGCCAATGTATACTACCATCTGCACAACGTCCATCCAGATTACCGCTTTGATCCCACCAAGGAAGGTGTAGATCAATGTTATAAAGGCAATCACGGAGATGGCCAGTAGATAAATGGCTCCATCTCCCCAGGCATCAAACACACCGGCAAAACGAAAAATAATTGCCAGTGGAATGGCCGTGGCAAAAAGACGGACACCGTCGGCAAGAAGTCGGGTCACGATAAAGGTGGAACTGGCTGCTTTTCGCATTCCGGAACCAAATCGCTTCTCCAGAAACTGATAGGCGGTGGTCATTTCACCTTTTACGTAGGCCGGCAGAAACCAAATGGCCACGATGATCCGCCCGAGAATGTAACCGAGTGTGAGCTGCAAGAATAATAAATTCCCCCCGTAAGCTACGGCCGGAATACTGATAAAGGTCAGAGTGCTGGTTTCGGTGGCGACGACGGAGAAAAGAATGGCCCACCACGGCATTTCACGTCCGCCAAGAAAGTAGTCGGTAGACGATTTTTGCGTACCGGCCGACCAGATACCGAAAACGGCAACCGCCACCAGGTAAAGAACAATAATAACGCCGTCGAGCAGAGTAAATCCCATGAATCCGTTTGTTTTATGAACCTGTAAAAGAAAGGAATTTAAGGAATGGATTCAAAAAGATTTCACCGCAGAGTTATCGCCACGGAGTCTCGGAAGTTCACAGAACAGTTACGACCTAACTTTTCGTACAACGTGAAGTTTTGTAATGAGATTTAAAGTTTTGTGTCATACAACTGAACAGTAAAACTACCTCTAAATACCACGATCAACCATGAATAACCAAATTAAAGACCGTTATTTTCCATTATGGGATCTGACTGAAAAAATTATCCAGTGTGGAGTAGAAGTACATAAACAACTTGGGTCTGGTTTTTTAGAAATTGTCTACAAAGACGCTTTAGTACATGAATTCAATGTCAGAGGAATTCAATTTGAAAGAGAAAAAATGTATGAAATAGCTTATAAAGGAAAGGTTCTGCCACATAAGTTTTATGCAGACTTTGTGGTATTTGAACAAGTGATATTAGAGGTGAAAGCTAAAGATGGAATTCCACCTGAAGATATGGCTCAAACCATTAACTACTTAAAGTGCTCCGATTGCAAAGTAGGATTGATACTCAACTTTGGCAAAATGAAAATTGATATAAAAAGAGTTATTTTCTAAGCTTTCGTGCAGTTCCGTGATTCCGTGGCAATTAATCGCAACTCCGCGGTGAACCGTCTATTTTTGCAGAAACTCGATGAACTTTTGGACGGCCCTCCCCCGGTGACTGATTTTGTTTTTCTCTTCTGAATTGAGTTCTGCAAAAGTCTCTTCATATCCTTCAGGAACAAACACCGGATCGTAGCCAAATCCTTTATCTCCTCTTTTCTCATCGATAATCCGTCCCCTGCAAATACCTTCAAAAAAGTATTCATTTTCGCCATCAACAAAAGCAATGACCGTTCGAAACTGGGCTGAGCGATCTGATTGCCCCTTCAACTCAGTCAGGAGCTTATTCACATTATCGTTGTAGGTAGGATTATCACCCGCGTAACGGGCAGAGAAAACTCCCGGGGCTCCATCCAAGGCATCTACTTCCAAACCCGTATCATCCGAAATCGATGGAAGACCTGTTTTATTATACCAAAACTGCGCCTTCTTTAAAGCATTGCCCTGCAGGTCGGGTTGATCTTCTTCTACCTCTTCCGCTTCCGGATAGTCGAGTGTAGATTTGAGATCTATTCCAAGCGGAGATAACACCTGCTCCAGCTCCTCAATTTTGTGCGCATTAGCTGAGGCAAGAAAAATTGTGTCCGGCTTTTTCATAAGACTATTTTCTTATTCAATTTCCGGTATTTCACTTAATGACCTGAACTCCCGGTAGCGATCGTAAATCTCTTTCTCTGTGAGATCCTTTAACCGTTCAGGACCAAATTTCTCCACGCAAAAGCTGGCCATCACAGATCCGAAAATTACAGCTTTTCGCATGTTGTTAGGTGTCAAGTCATCCGTATACGAGAGCCAACCGAGAAGACCACCCATAAACGTATCTCCGGCACCGGTTGGATCAAATATATCGATCACTGGATATGCGGGTGCAGAGAAAATCTCATCGCCTGCAAAAAGAAGCGCTCCGTGTTCCCCTTTCTTGATGATGAGTGATCCGGGTCCCATCTCACGAACTTTATCGGCTGCTTTAATTAAGTTTGGTTCGCCTGCGAGTTCACGTGCTTCTGAATCGTTAATCACAAGTAAGTCAACATGCTTGAGCGTCTCTTTCAGCGCATCCGGAGTACCTTCAATCCAGAAATTCATGGTATCCATCACTACAAAGTCGGGCTTGCTTACCTGATCCAGAACTTTCCCCTGCAGACTCGGCTCGATATTGCCAAGTGCTACATATTTAGAATCTTTATATACATCGGGAATGATTGGATCGAAGTGCTCAAAAACATTCAGCTGTGTATCCAGTGTATCACGATTATTCAGGTCGTAGTGGTACTTTCCTTTCCAAAAGAAAGTATTTCCACTTTTGTCAACTTGAAGCCCCTCAAGATCCACTCCCTTACTCTTCAGGAGTTCGATATCATCATCGGCAAAATCTTTTCCAACAACCCCAACCAGGTTGATCTGGTTTGCGAAGTAAGATGCTGCAAGTGAGATATAGGTGGCTGATCCGCCAAGGATTCTATCTGTTTTTCCGAATGGGGTTTCAATACCGTCGTACGCTACAGAGCCGACAACAAGAAGAGACATAGAGTTTTTCTTTAATTCTGATTAATTCTTCATTTTAAAGCATGGAAAATAGCAAATTCATTACCCTTTTGTTGAGTTGAACACCGATTAATTTTAAATCCGATATTAACTAACCGCATGCCGGACTTTTTTTCAGACTATGTAATTCCAACTGCCATCTTTCTGGCATTCGCATTGATGCACAGCATAACTGCATCTCATGCTTTTAAAACAAAACTCTTCGAATTATCACCAAAATTTAAAGTATGGTACCGGGTTCTCTATAATTTAATATCCATACTACTCATCGCTTTTTGGTGGATCACACTTCCTCAAGACCAAATCCTTTATCAACTGAGCGGACTTCTCTTTTTCCTGTTTCTTACACTACAGCTTTTCTTTGTCTATTTATTTTTGAAATCGATCTTTGCTCAGAATGGAATGGTATTTCTGGGCATCAAACAGATTCTGTTAAACCTTCGGGAAGGCCAGCTACCAAAATACCTTGATGAACCGCGACGTGGTAAACTGGTCACGTCCGGACTTTATCGCTACATGCGTCACCCGATGTATACCTTCGCCATGCTGGTCTTGATTTGTTCTCCTATCATGACTTCTAACCTACTTTACTCAATCATTATTTTTGGACTCTACTTTTGGATCGGCTCCTATTTTGAAGAGAAGAATTTAATCAAGCGGTTTGGTGAGAGCTATGTTCAGTATCAAAAGAACGTTCCGCGTTTTATACCCCGTCTTAGAATTCAAAAATAAGGTTACAAATAGGTTCTCGCAGAGAGGCGCAGATGAACCGCGGAGTTTCGCTGAGTGTGCCAATATTAAAGAACCGCAGTACCATTGAATTTTGTCCCGAAGAATTTTGATGTCGGTTTACAAAATTGGTGATTAATTGGGGCTATTTGATACACTGGATTCCAGAAATACTCCACGAGCCTCTGCGAAAAAATCAGCGTAAATCTGCGAGAATAAAAAAGCCCGGCTGAATAAACAACCGGGCTTTTCACAAATCTGTCGAGATTAGTCAGTTCTTAGTTGTGTGACGCAATCGGATAGTTATCTCCATTGGGTGCAGCAGATGACTGACCGTCAGAGTTTACACTTCCATTGTTCACCAATAAGATACCCGCTACATGCGGAGCGGCCATGGATGTACCACTGATGGTGTTATATCCGCCATCATTCCAGGTAGATTCAACATCTACACCCGGTGCAGCATGGCTGGTAGGTGGCCCATAGTTCGAAAATGACGCAAAATTGTCGTTTGAGTCGGTTGCAGCAATGGTCCATACATTTGGATGCTCAACTCGTGCCGGAGAAGAGTCTTCGGCCCACGTACTGCTGTTACCGGCTGCAACAGAGAATAGAACTCCCTGATTTGCTGCGTTTACAACAGCGTCATCCAACGCCTGTGAAGTACCGCCACCCAGACTCATATTCGCAACATCACCCGAAGAGGCGTTTGCAGCAACATAGTCCACACCGGCAATCACTCCGGAGATAGACCCACTTCCACGTCTGTCAAGTACTTTTACCGGCACCTGAACGACACCTGAAGCAACGCCAAGAATACCGTTTTGTCCACCAATGGTTCCTGCAACGTGCGTTCCGTGACCATTTCTATCACCAGCATCTTTTCCATCAGGTCCACTTGAAAAAGCGGTGAATCCGCGGTTCGAATCAACGTTCAGGTCAGGATGGTCCAGCTGAATTCCTGTATCAATCACCCAGGAAACGGCACTTCCGGAGTATGTAACAGCTCCACCAACACGGTCAATTCCCCAAGGCACAATCGCTTCGGTATCACCGCCATCATCACCACCGTCGTCTCCGTCACCATCATCGGGATCATCATCACAAGGGCCTCCGTTTGGAGTTCCACAAGGTGGGGCGAGGGTTACAACTTTATCAGCCTCTACATACGAAACGCGATCATCCTTCTCCAGGAGTGAAAGCTGGTTTTCGTCCAAATTTGCAGAGAATCCGTAAAGCGCATTTGAGTAGGTTGATGTTACTCTATCATTTGCAATACCTGCATCTGCCATCAATGATGTGCGAAAGTTTTCAATATAAACTTTGCCTTTAGACTCCAGTTCTTTTTCATCCGGTTTCATCACCACAATATAGCTTCCGTCAATGATGGATCCGGCCTCAAGGAGTTCCTCTTCCGGTTCGTTAAGATCGGTTTCCGTAACATTGCTACATCCGTAGCCAATCATCCCGATCAGCAGAACAGCAATCGCTAATGTCCATTTTAACTGTCTTCTCATAAGTATTCGATAGGTTTTGGTTAATGACTTAAGGCAAAAATTTAATCGACAATGAGTAATTATCTGACTTGCCGTAAATCGGTTCTTCCCACATTAACAAAGCATAACCATTGTATCAAATTGTAAATAATCTATAGATGATACAGTATCGCATACTACGCTTTACGTCATTAAATATCTGTAAATCATAGTATTAGAAGATATTTCAAATACTGAAAACGATTCTGTTTTATGAATTTTTTATGAATTTAATGTTAAACAATTTTGTAGAACTTGAGCATACATCACTGTATTTTGGTATTCAGAAAAGAATTAAATTTTAATGTCTGCACACCCTTTTTTTTCATACGTAAAACGTTTTTCAGAATCCTCTCTTCCGGGGTGGCAGGCTCAAAAAAAGATGTGTCCATTTCCAGTGAATGGAGATCCAATTCAACGGCAGCCTAATGATGATCAAGGTCACCCAAGCAGTGTGCTCGTTCCTCTTTTTCCGGAAAAGAATCAGAAGTTGAACGTCATTTTAACTCTTCGAACCAACTCGATCCGTCACGCCGGACAGATCAGTTTCCCGGGAGGACGGGCAGAAGTGAATGAAACACCTATTGAAACCGCCCTGAGAGAATCTCATGAGGAAATTGGAATAGAGCCTGAAACGGTTAATATAGCCGGTTCCATCAGCCCGCTCTATCTCGACAGAAGCCATAACCGAATCAGTCCATTTGTTGGTTTTTTGGATAAAAAGCCGGTATTGACTCGAAACCCTAATGAAGTTGAAGAGATTATCATCGTAGAAATGGATCAACTTTTAAGTGACCGGCTGCTTAAACGAGAGGTCTGGGAACTTCAAAACCGAGAGCTCGAAGTTCCCTACTGGGATATTCACAGAGTACCGCTCTGGGGTGCCACAGCTATGATGATGAGTGAACTGTTGGAGCTCTACCAAAAGTTTTTGAATGAAGAGTAATTAACCGCTTTGGCGAATTTTAACAATCCCTAACCCTCCTTAAAAAGGAGAGGAACTCTTTTCAATCGTTTTCTATCAGATTTACCGCCTGTGAGGCGACTTCCATTCCAACGGCGATTCCCATACCGCTCAGACCCGCAGCAACAAAAAGTCCCGACTCAACCTGTTCCAGAATCGGCTCTTTGTTTTCCGTCATGCCCATGATTCCGCTCCACTCGATATCAACCTTCCAGTTGGAGGGCAGCTTGAGAACATCGTTAGCAAATCCGTATAGATACTCTTTGATTTTCGGATTTACCCCAAATTGATCAGTTGTCTCCTCTTCCTTAGCCAGATTTCGCGCCCCGCCAAGCAACAGCCGGTCGCCAACATTCCGGAAATAGACATAGCCGCGATCGTGATGAAAGGTGCCCCGCCATTTAAAATCTTCAATCGGTTCGGTTACAATTACAAATCCCCGCGCCGGCTGGATGGGTTTGTCTATTATGTTTGATGTAAACCCATTTACCGCCGATAATATTTTTTTTGGTGTTAAAACAACACCTTCCTCAAATTCAACTCGATTTGGTTCTACCGAAGAGACCTTGCTATTCCACAGTACTCTCACACCGGCTTCAGCCAGTTTTTGATGAAGGGATCGCATCAGCAACCCGCTGTTGATTGCACCTTCCAGCCGATTAAAAATGGCAGGATAGCCCTCAAACTCTTTCACCGAATAGACTTCAGCTTCACCAATTTTTTCTGCCAGTTTTTGATTCAACCAATTCACCTTATTGCGACACTGTTCAAAAAGCTGATCATCGGTAAAAATCTCGTGTCCGCCAACCGATTCGTATCCGATCGCCTCCTCTCCCATCGTGGATTTTAATCGTTTTAGCCCGTTCCACCTCCGTTCAATCCGGTTCATTACGGTCTCTTCTCCCGCAATCTCCAAATCAGCCAGATGCTCAGAAACAGATCCAACACAGGCAAAACCCGCATTTCGCGTACTGGCCCCTTCCGGAGCAAATCCTTTGTCCACCACAATTACATCGTGATCAGGATTCTTCTCTTTATAAAAAAGCGCCGCTGATGCTCCAACAATACCGGCACCGACCACCAGCAGATCCGGCGATTTTAGCCACTCTTCCCGTTCCCAGAATGAAAATTCACGTTTCATAGATTCAGATGGTTTCTTAGTTGTTCAAAAGCACTTGGATCAGATTCGTCAGCAGACCAGCTTGCAAACTCCTTATCCGTTTCCGCGTTGTAGGGTCCCTTTTTGCACTCAAACAAAATCGTATCCTCTTCCAACACGACAAACGTATGCCAGGTATTCGGTTCGATATCAACAACAGATGGAATAGGGTTCGACTTTAGCAAGTTGTCGGTCAATACACTTCCTTTATCATCTAAAGTAAAGAACCGAATAGAGCCTTTTAAAACCACGATCGATTCCGTTGCATGATGCATCGGATGGCGGTGCGGACGAATATAGGTTCCGGGTTGAAGAAAGTTTATTAACCTCTGCACTTC
Organism: Rhodohalobacter barkolensis; assembly: GCF_002834295.1. Classification (NCBI taxonomy): domain Bacteria; kingdom Pseudomonadati; phylum Balneolota; class Balneolia; order Balneolales; family Balneolaceae; genus Rhodohalobacter; species Rhodohalobacter barkolensis. The sequence continues at coordinate 98,104 of NZ_PISP01000003.1, forward strand.
TGCATTCTGTTTACGGTGGATCGGCAAAATCATTCGTTTTCTGGGACTTTCCCGTGATGCCTCCAACCCCTCAACAATCTGCGTTTCGGAGAGATGAAAATAGTCGCCGGACGGATTATCGAATGCCAATTTCATCCAATCACTCCTTCAACGCTAATCTGGCCATTAAAGCGGCGCCGGTCAAAAATGCCCGCTCATCGATATTGTATTTTGGATGATGCCAGCTCCAGCCGGAATCCGCCTCTTCACTTCGGGATCCCAAAAAGTAGAAAGCTCCCGGAAACTCTTGCTGATAGAAAGCAAAATCTTCACCGCCCATGATCGGTTTTTCAAGTTCCACCAATTGATCTTCACCAAACAACTCTTTAGCGGAATCAATAATATTCTGCGTGCATGTTTCATTGTTGTCAACTGCAGGGTATCCTTCATTAAATCTAAAATCATACCTTCCGCCGGCTCCCTCAACCACTCCTTTCAGAATCGCCTCCATTCTTTCTTTGATCAGCATGGCGGTTTCCCGAGAGAATGTTCGAACTGTCCCAATCAGCTCCGCTTTTTCCGGTATGACGTTATACGTTGATCCCGCCTGAATTTTACCAATGGTTACAACAGCGGGCTCGGTTGGATTGATATTTCGGCTCACGATGGTTTGAAAATGGGTAATCACTTGAGCGGCCAGCACAATTGGGTCGATCGTTTCGTGAGGAGATGCGGCATGACCTCCCTTTCCATAAATTTCGATCTCAATTTCATCCGGGCGAGCCATCATCGGTCCGGTTTTGGCGGCAATTTTACCCACTTCGTAATTGGGATTCATATGAAGCCCATACACTTCCTGTACTCCCTGTTTCTGCAAAAATCCGGTCTCCATCAGCAGACGCCCGCCTCCGGGCAGTTTCTCCTCAGCAGGCTGGAAAATCAGTACAATCTTTCCGCTGATCTGATCCTTCAAATCCATCAATATTTTAGCTGCACCCAGCATATTGGCTGTGTGAGCATCATGTCCGCAGCAATGAGCCGCACCGGGCCTTTCAGATTTAAATTCCTGCTTTGCCTCACCTACTTCTTCCATTGCAAGCGCATCGATGTCGGCCCGAAGTGCAATCACACGGCCTGAAGGTTTTCCTTCAATGATTCCCACACATCCGGTTTCCAGCGGCCTGTGAGTTTCTATTCCCATCTGCTCCAGCTCATTCAAAATAAACTCGGTGGTATCGTACTCTTTATAGCTCACCTCAGGATTTTTATGAATGTGGCGCCTTACAGACACCATGTAATCGAAATGTATTTTCGCCTGTTTGTTTATCACTTCACGAAAGGTGCTCATGGAATCACTTTTTTTAATTCATTTGAAAGTTGAAAAATCTATAATCTGCAAGAATATACCGATTTCTATTCCGCAATATTATGTAACTCTGAAGTGGTCATTCCAACCAAACTCAAAATAGAGAAGGGATCTTTTTTGAACCATTACAAACTTTAAGTTTTCATCTATACTACTAAAATCATTTATATATTAAATAAGCGTTACATATTTATCCGTGAGAGACTTCAGGTTTCAACTAACAAAATATAGCTGTCAGTTAATCAGTATTGATAGTTTTTAAATGAAAAGTAAATCGTCAAATGAGGAGATTATGATAACAAATGGCCATTCTGACTTTTCAGTTCAAAACTATAAACCCTATACCCTCAGAAATTTTCGTGAAATTCCTCAAATGGAAAAACTGTCGGAAGAAGAGAAGTTCGCGATTGAAGTTGTGGGATCAGTTTTACCTTTCAAAGCCAATAATTATGTGATTGATGAATTAATTGATTGGGATAACGCCCCCGACGACCCCATTTTCATATTGACTTTTCCGGTAAAAGAGCTTTTGAAAGATGAACACTTTAATACGATGGCTGATCTGATTAGAAGCGGCGCTTCAAAAAACGAAATTAAAGCTAAGGCCAATGAAATCAGGTTGCAACTAAATCCCAATCCTGCAGGACAAATGGATCATAACGTTCCGCAGTATCATAAAGAAAAACTAGAGGGAATTCAGCATAAATATCGTGAAACAGCCCTCTTTTTTCCCAGCCAGGGACAAACCTGTCATGCATATTGTTCATTTTGTTTTCGCTGGCCTCAGTTTGTAGGCATGAAGGATTATAGATTTGCGACACGAGAAATTGAAAAACTTATCGGTTACCTCAGAGAAAATCCTCAGGTTACAGATGTTCTCATTACCGGCGGTGACCCAATGGTTATGAAAGCTGAAATTCTGGAACAATATATTAACCCGCTTCTTGAAGCTGACCTCCCAAATTTGCAAAACATTCGTATTGGAAGTAAATCCCTGAGTTACTGGCCCTACAAGTATGTAACTGACCGCGATGCAAACAAAACTCTCAATCTTTTTAGAAAAGTAGTTGATTCGGGAATACATCTTGCTTTTATGGCACATTTCAACCACCCGGTTGAACAGGAAACTGCCATTGTTAAAAAAGCCATTCAAAATATTCAACAGACTGGGGCTGTAATACGCACCCAGTCACCCCTGCTCTACAAAATTAATGATCATCCTGATATATGGGCTAAAATGTGGCAACAGCAGGTGCAAATGGGAATCATCCCGTACTATATGTTTGTGGTTCGAAACACCGGTGCTCAACACTTTTACGGTATCCCTCTTGAACGAGCCTGGCATATTTTTCGAGAGGCTTATCAACAAACAAGCGGACTTGGGCGAACCGTGAGAGGACCCAGCATGTCGGCTCATCCCGGCAAGGTGCAAATTCTCGGAGTAGAAGAGATCCACGGAGAAAAGGTGTTTGTACTTCGCCTCATTCAAGGCAGAAATCCCGACTGGGTAGACAGACCATTTTTTGCCGAGTATAATCCGGATGCCATCTGGCTTGATGATCTTAAACCGGCATTTGGACGATCAAAGTTCTTTTTTGAAAAAGACCTGAAAAAATCTCAGTCAAATAAAGTGAGATCTGTTTGAACGTTTAAAATATTCAGGCTGTTTTTTCTAAAAAAAGTAACTATATGAAGAAACTAACACTTTTACTTACCCTTTTGCTCCTTTTCACCCTCACGAACCAACTTTCTGCACAGGAGAGAATCACTGACGAAGAGCAGGCTCGATCCATTTTTGAAGAGGTGGATGACCGCAGAAATTCCATCGAGTCTGAAACGGCAAAAATGGAGATGGTGATTACCGATCCAAGAGGACGAACCCGTTCCAGAACCATGCAATCATGGAATTTGGTTGATGGCGACGATAACAAGAGCCTGATCATCTTTTCAGATCCGGGAAATGTTCGTGGCACCGGATTTCTATCCGTCCGTGAAGATGGCAGTACCACTCAGCGACTCTATCTTCCTTCTGTGGGACGAATACAAACAATCGGTTCAGCCGAGAGAGGCGACCGCTTTATGGGAAGTGATTTTACCTACGAAGATCTTGGAGATCAGGATCCGGATGATTATGACTTTGAGTGGCTCGAAGAAAATGAAGACTACTATCTGGTCCGAGCTTCTAAACCGGATTCCGATCAGTATGCTTATGTGGAATTTGAAATTTTAAAAGAGAAGTACGCTCTGCAAAAAATCCACTATTATGATGAAGATGATAATCAAATCAAACGTCTTGAAGCGGAGAATTTAGAGGAGATCACGGACCAACTCTGGAGCCCGACTAAGATGACGATGTATGATCTGCGCGAAGATCGAAAAACAGAAATCACCTGGAGCGACAGGGAAATCAACAGCACGATTGAGGATTGGAGATTTACAGAGCGCGGATTGAGGAGAGGAATTTGATTCAGTATTAAGTAGTAAGTATTAGGTAGCAAGTAAAAATGCAGTTTACTTTATACTTCATACTTACTACCCAATACTCTTCTTTATTAAAACGGAACCACCGCACGCACCCGATAGTAAAGATCGTAATCGGTATTTGTGAAAAGCTCCTGCGCCGGCTGTGCAATTCCAACTGCATGGGCAATCCTGATGCCGGCAAGACTTAGTGAATTTTTCAGTTCAGCACCTGCTCCCCATCGCTGTTCCCTGCCTGTGGTCCCATCTACAAACCGTGCATTCCAAACCACACCGACGTCTGAAAACATCGAAATTGAAGTTGCCCCTAAATCCAGCAGTCCTAAAATGGTTGTATCTAAAGAGGGCAGAAATGGTATCCGATACTCAAATCGGCCAAACGCTACACGATCTCCGGCAATAAACTCCCGGTATCCGCGAACTCTTTCAGCCTGATTAAACAACTCGAGCGGCACTTCTCCCGGCAAACTTAAATGGATATTATCCAGCCGGGAAAAACCGATATAGTTTTGGAGTAACGGAGATCCCCACTGCTGCTGATATCGTCCGTATAGATATATCCTCTGCATTCCGATTGGGTGCAACACCTTGTATGCGCTCAAATCTGCCGTTGCAAATCTCACTTCCGATCCAAATATCTTTTCTGCACCTGTCAGTAAACCTCGAACTCCCCAGCCGTCCAGCGGGTGAATCACATTATCTCTCCAAGGCCTCTGTTTTTTGATCTGAAATCCAACCGTCAGATCTGTTTGCCGGGCTTGCTCCGGCGCCGGTACCTGGAATGAACCCGTAAATGCATCCCGATCAAAAGGGTGAATCAGAACATGACGGAGTCGTGTATAAACACTGCCATCTTGATAAGGCGCCTCAAAACGGTCAACCGGAATATTTACCGTAATCTGACCGCCAATGAGCTCCTCAACCAGAAATTTATCCCCATAAAAAAAGGCGCTCCCCGGAGTTTTATAGATCGAGGTGGTAATAGATGGATAAAACTGGTTGTTGATATAGCTCAACACACCGTATGAGTAGTCTAAATTACCAAGCGAAATGTTTCCTGTTGCCGCAAAAAGATGTTTACCCAGCGGTTCTGTAAATCCGGTCACCCCAAACAGTCCCCAGTTTCTCGAATCTCCGAAGTAAGGCAGTATGATGGTTGATGCATGCGTCAAATTCTGAATCGGCCGGTACTTGTACTGGTCGACAATCAGACTTTCATCGGGCTCAATACCGGACGAAATCATATTCGGCGCCTGTTTGAGCCTCCAGCTCGAATAAACTTCGGGCACCCTATCATCACCCAAGAATACATCCCTATGCGGATCAACCCAATAGACTTGATCCCTTCGTTTTGTTTCACTCGCTTTGATCAGCAGTCTTTCCGTCTCGAGCGTATCCACTGATGATGTCCAGCCATAAACTTCTCCACCGGTGAAGAGATTGGTTATCCGACGCTCTTCCCCTGTTTCAAAATCGTACAAAAACACATTCGGCACTTCATCGCGAAGGGATGTGTAAGCCATCTTGCTGCCATCGGGACTCAAAACAAAATTTCTGTTGTCTGTATCATTTCGGTCCAATACTGTTTCATTGCCTGAAAGGGGATCGACCAAAACCATATTACGATTACCGTTTTCATCGAACTTATGAATCAGCCAAGACTGATCGCTTTTTACCCAAAGCGGATGGAAAATCTGAATATCATTTTGATAATTTGTGATTCTATTCTCCTCTCCGGTTTCCAGATCCAGCTGAAATAAATTCCCATTCCCATCTTCGTTAACAATGTAGGCAATTGTGTTCTTTAGCGGACCCTGTGTAGGGTATTTAGCTCTCCGGCTGTGGGTAAGTTGTTCTTCCTTTCCAGACTCGATATCCAGGGTGAAAATGTCATTCAACAGTGAAGAGTTTACTCCCCGAACCGTTCGGGAATAATACAGAGCTGAACCGTCAGAACTCCATGCAAGGTCTGAGTTGATGGAGCCCTCTGCTATTTTCCGGCTGCTTCGGGTAGAATCGTTCTGAATGATATGGAGACTCCGAACCGGACGGGCAAGAGACTGCAGTGAAAGTACGGCAAGTTGTGAGCCATCCGGACTTACCGCCACATCGTAATAGAACTGACCGGGAAGGGAAATCGGTTCTGTGTCCAATGAATCCGTGCGCTCCATTTGAGATGCCAGGGTATTGTAGTAGACATTCATGTGCTTGCGCCAATCCTCATAAAAAGATTGATATCCGCCTTCTACCGCATCATCAAAGGCACTGTTAAAATCGTGGTACTCTATTCCCAGAAAATCATCTCTGTGCGATAGGAGATTCACGAGTGTACTATCACCATATTTTTCGGTAAAATAGCGAAGTTGTGAATTCCCAACTGCGTACATCAGCCTTCCGTTCTCGATGGACTGCCCATCGTTGAATCCGGGACGGCTGTCAAAAATTGCTTTTCTGAGCCAGCGATCGCCACGCTGGGAGTCCCAATATTCCGTCTGATATTGTGCCAATCCCTCCGTCCAGTGGCGGGGAAGTGGGTCGGCAATCACATAATTCAACAGCCCAAAATCGGACCAAACTGCCTTGAAATGGAAAATATGTCCCAGCTCATGAGCAATAACTTTCCGCAGCCACTTTTCACTTCCGGTCTTGGTTTCGGCATAGTCGTTAAGGTTCACCCAAATGGCGGTGTAACCCTTTCCGATTGGGTTGGCAAAACCGTTTACAATCTCATCTTCGTCCGACAGATAGATCCTGACTTTTTTAGAAAAATCCACTTCAAGATTAGCAGACAAAGCAGCGTAACTCTCTTCAGCAATGGCTGAGGCCTGAGGAATGATGTTTGAAATCCGATCCGGATAGATAATTCTGAAGTGCTCCGTCTCAGCAACCTGCCAGTTCAGATAGGGATGATTCCGGCCATTCAGGGAGTTGAATCCCTGGGCGGAAAGATCCACGGTAATTACCAGCAACAGCAAGAGTAAGGAGATCACTGTTTTCATAAAAAGGATTGGCTCATCTGTTTGATTTCTGATAAGATAATACCATTTCTGTTTGAAAACAGCAGGGTAACGTTTCAAATAATTTTTAATGACTGCCTCAGTGCAACTCAGCGAGTCATCTGCAAAACTCTGCGAGAACCCAAAACCCTATTTCTTGTTGATTTTCGCAGAGTAGCATGTAAAACCCGTCAGACCGCTCTAAGCGGTCAGACGGATACTCAGGGATAATTGAAACTACCGCTCAATATATTGATCAAACCACTGCAGAATACGTGTGGAAACTTCAGAAATCAGTTTCGGTTCAGTCGGCCCGTGACCGGTTCGCGGCAACAGAATCATCTCTGTATCTACCCCTTTCTCCTGAAGTGCCCAGTAAAATTCCTGGCCCTGGCCAAGCGGAACACGCATATCATTTGAGCCGTGAATAATCTGAGTAGGAGTTACCACATTGTCCATGTAGTAGACGGCCGAATGTCGCTCATACGTTTCCATATTTCCATTCCAATACGGACCTCCCATGTGCCCAAGCAGATAGCCCGGAATGTCTGTCGTACCCACCATGCTCACCAGGTTCGACAAACCAGCTCCCATACTCACCGCTTTAAATCGATCCGTTTGAGAAACAATCCACGAAGTCATATACCCGCCATAACTCCAGCCCATCTCAGCCAGTCGGTCCGGATCTGCAACTCCCATCTCAATTACTTTGTCGACACCTGTCATCAGGTCTTCATAATCACCGAAGCCCCAATCCTGGAAATTCGCATACCTGAACTCCTTGCCGTACCCGGTACTTCCCCTCGGATTTGGACGCAGCAACGCATATCCTTTTTCAGCGAAATATTGAATGGCGTAGATGCTGCCCGCGCCTGTCCAGCTTTGAGAATAGACACCGGCAGGTCCGCCATGTACCATCAGAATCAGAGGAACGCGATCACCCTCCTCGTAACCAACCGGGTAGGTCAGCAGCCCTTCAATTTCTGTTCCATCTTCTGACGTCCAGGTCAGTACTTCGGTTTTGCCCATCTCCGGAAATTCAGATTCATCATGCAGCGTGGAGATTTTTTGCTTTGAAATTTGGCCCAATTCACTCATGTAAACCTCAGCCGGCTGATCTGAGTTTTGATAGTTAAAAACTACATGACTGCCATCATTACTGACCGCAAAACCTCGATAAATCCCATCCTCTTCTGTCAGCAACGTTGGATCACCACCGTTAAGTGGAACCCTGTATAGCGCCGAAACTGTTCTTCTGGGCTCCTGAATGAGTAGTTGACTGTTATCATCAAATCCAACAATGCTCGCATTTCTGTCATACGTATGAGCTAAATCCCGAACTTCTCCGCTTGAAAGGTTGACTACATAAAGATCCTGTAGCCCAATCGCTTCCAGCTCTCCGCCGTGGGATGTAAATACAACTGAACTGCCATCCGGAGTATACATTGGTGAGCTGTCCGTTCCTTCCCAATCGATGATGTTCGTTACTGAACCGCTGTCTGCCGGCACCGTAGAGATATCCATTTTGTAGCGGTCCTCAATTTTAGGGGTTGGCTGATGGGCGAATACAATAGTCTCCCCATCCGGCGACCAATCAAATGATGAGGTATGCAAATCTCCTTCGTAAATAGCCTTTGCACTGTCTGCTTCAACTTCCTGAACATAAATTCTGGAAAACTTAAAATCTGTATCCACAACAGTTACATCACGCTTCTCTTTTTCTCTAGTTTTTTCCTCTTCAGATTTAGAGTCAGACATGGTATACGCAATTCGATTTCCATCCGGTGACCAGGCGTAACTTCCAACACCGTTTTCAGCATGGGTGATCTGTTCAGCCTCACCGCCATTCAGATACATCCGATAGACCTGATTCTCCCCACTCCTGCGTGATGTGAATGTCAGATACTCACCATCCGGAGAAAATTGTGGATTTGAAACGGATTGATCACCCCGGGTAAACTGGCGATTCATCGTGCCATCGGCAGATGCCACCCAGATGTGTGATAGAAATTCAGACTCTTCACCCTCCATTTTAGTCTCACGGATGATATATGCAACCATGGAACCATCAGGTGAAATAGCGGGAGGACCCACTACTGGCTGGTCTACCATTGCTTCAGGCGTCCAGTTTTCAATAATTGTTTGTGATTGAACCGGTAAAAACCCAAAGGTGACTATAATAAAGGCAAGCAGAAAAGGAAAGCGTTTTGAAATCATAATGGGAGGATGAGATTAACATTAAGTTTAAATGAAATAACCACAAGAAATTGGAAAACGCAACAAATCCGATTTTCCGGAACGTAATTCAAAGCGAAACTTTTTACCTTCATCATACCCAATCCATAATTGATCTTATTTTATGTCTTCCTGGACTCTTAAATCCATCCCGCCACACGACTGGTTTATCTGCCTCGATGTTGAGAGTTACTTCGATCACGAGCATGATCCAGAATCTATATTTGAAGAAGGTTTTACCCGGCCGATTCCACTTGATGAAAGGGATATCATTGCAACCATTTTTTTCAACGGCGATCCTGAAAAACCGGAGTTCCATATTGAAACAGCTGAAGATCTTTCCAAAGATGAAATTGAACAGGCAAATCGAACTTTAGCCAGAATTTTAGGTACCAACCTGGATTTGCGTCCACTTTATGATCTTGCTGAAAACGACTCCGTTCTTGGCCCCAAACTGACAGAGTTTTATGGATTGAAGAGGATGTCGCGCGGAACGCTTTTGGAAGATATCATGAACCGGATCATCCAGATGCAGATGGCGCATAAACCGACCGCGAAGAAGATGGCGTTTAAAGTCCGGGAGGCTTACGGTACACATCTTACGCATAACGGCAAGACTCTCCCCGCATGGCCGCGGCCCTTTCAGCTGGCCAAAGCCGATCCGGCTCAAATTCGGAAAATGGGTCCCACGCTCAGAAAAGGGGAATACATGGTAGGACTCGCACAGGATATTCTGGCAGGAGAAGTTGATCTGGATTACCTGGACAGAGAAGCCGGTCCACAGGAATTTTATGACAAAATCTCAAAAGTTCGGGGCATCGGGCCTACTTCGGCTCAGGACCTGATGCTGTTCCGCGAAACAACCGAGGCTGTTTTTCCGAGCAATATGAAAAGCGGTGAAGAGAAAGGATTGCGGAAATGGATTATTATGAGTTACGGCGGAGATCCCGCAAACACATCAGAAGAAAAATTTCTGAAAATGATCAAAAACTGGAAGGGGTACGAGGCAGCAGCGATCGAGTTTCTGTTTGTGAACTACGTCATCAACCAAAAGAAGGGTCGCGGATAAAGCGGATTTTTGGATTTCGCAGATGTGCGTACCGAGACCTTTAAGCGTGCCTGTGCTTTTCAGGCTCCTTCAAGCGTCGAGGGGATTTGAAACATGTCAGCATTCATGCCGCTTTTCCGTGTTTCTGACAGCGTCCCATAAAATAGCCTATCGAAATGTAGGAAAATTTCACAATAATGAATCTCTTTCCCCAACGCTGACACATCTGGTTGGTGCCTGACTGCCGAAGCTTAGCAAAGGCAGGCTGTCAGGTTAGATCTTAGTCGACATTCATCCTTGGCAATCCCACCTTGTAACGCACCGCGATGACCCGGATGAATACGATCACAACGATTCCGGTTAGCTGGGCTACAAAAAGTGCATCGAAGAAGTTCAGAATTAAGGTAAATATAATCCCGCCCGTGACTGCAGCCATCGCGTAGATCTCTTCCTGAAAAATGAGTGGTTTGGTTCCTGCCAGTACATCTCTCAGTACTCCTCCAAAACATCCGGTAATTGTTCCTAAGGCGATTGAGATCCCCACACTCATCCCAGCTTCCAGCCCGATCTGAGTTCCCATCACGGTAAACAGGCCGAGTCCGGCTGCATCAAAAGTGAAAAGCCACCCTTCCAGTTTTTTCATTCGACGATAGATTAAAAGAGTAAAAATAAAGCCGGCGATGACGGAGGTTATGGCCAGTGTATCGGTGAGCCAGTTGACCGGCAGGTTGCCGATCATCACATCCCGAATGGTTCCGCCACCTATGGCCGTCACAAAAGCCAGGACAAAAATTCCGAAGAGATCAAACCGGCTTCTAATGGCAGCCGTTGCACCGGAAACAGCAAAGGCAAACGTTCCCGCTGCTTCTATGATGAGTATGATTTGTTCGGGTTCTAATAGCATTTAAACAGGAGTATTTGTGCGGTATAAAGTCAGATTATTTTATGATTAAACTCCTCTATTTAAAATAAGCAAGCTACCTCCCCTGAGTCCCCTCCTTACAAGGAGGGGATATTCTCAAACCAATTTTTAAAAAAATTAGCTTTCTGCCTTTTCGATAATCTGAGGTAAGTTTTTGAAAATGTCTGCTGTCATCTTGTCCAGATCGAACTCATGCTTCCAACCCCAGTCGGAACGGGCTGCCGAATCATCAATGCTATCGGGCCAGGAGGAGGCGATCTCCTGCCGGTAGTCCGGTTCATATTCAATTTCAAAACCGGGAATCTGTTTTTTGATGGATTTGGCAATCTCCTCCGGCGTAAAACTGATCGCCGAGACATTGTAGCTTGTTCGCACTTTCACCTTTTCTTCAGGAACCTGCATCAGATCGATCGTAGCTTTTACTGCATCGCTCATATACATCATTGGAAGGGCTGCATCCGCTTCCAGAAAACATGAGAACTTTTCACCTGCCAGTGCTTTGTGGTAAATATCCACAGCATAGTCTGTCGTACCGCCACCGGGCAGAGATTTGTAGCCAATCAAACCGGGATAGCGAAGACTGCGCACATCCACGCCAAACTTGTTGTAGAAATAGGCACACCACTGCTCACCTGCTACTTTCGTAATTCCATAAACCGTGGTTGGATTGGTTGCGGTGTTTTGCGGCGTATCTTTTTTGGGTGCATCGGGACCAAAAACGGCAATTGAGCTTGGCCAAAAAATTCTCTCCAAATTTTTCTCCCTCGCAATATTCAGCACATTGAGAAGGCCATCCATGTTGAGCCTCCAGGCCAGATCGATATTTTTTTCTGCATTAGCTGAAAGCAGAGCAGCAAGATGATAAATAACAGTAATATTATACTTCTCGATTACCTCTTCAATTCGTGCTTTATCCATCACATCCAGCTGTTCAAACGGTCCATCACCAATCGGCTCACGAATATCGGATGCAACTACATTCTCTGTCCCATAGATATTTCTCAATTCTGTGGTCAGCTCACTTCCCAGCTGCCCGCAGGCTCCGGTTATTAAGATTTTACTCATTATACAATCTAAATTATTCTCAATTTCAGTTATGGTAGAATTCTCCCCTCCTGTGTAAGGAGGGGATTAAGGGGAGGTAGCCCCTCAAGCATCATCAATTGTAAGTCCAAACTCTTTAGCCCGGACTATAAATACTCTTTCAAGGTGTTTCAAAACGGTTTCGTAATCTTCATTAAAATCTGAATTTTGAATCCTCACCATTTTAATCCCAAGTTCATTCACATAGCCATTTTTAGCATTATCAGCTTTCTTTTTATCAGAAAAGTGATGGACATCTCCATCAACTTCAATAGCCAGCTTTAACTCCGGACAATAGAAATCGATAATATAGTTACCAACTCCAAATTGTCTTCTTACTTTAAAACCAAACATTTTCTTCCCCTTCAGATCACTCCAAAGACGCACTTCCCATTTTGTCATATTCTTCCGAAGATAACGGCGTTGGTTTTTGGTCTTTTTGGGATTTAACATTGCTCTATCACGGAAAATTGATGGCCTGAGTTGTAATTCAAGGAGGCAACCTCCCCTGTCCCCTCCTTGCTCAGGAGGGGAACTCCCTAACCATGTTCTAATCAATAACACCCAGTTCTTTCCCAACTTCTGTAAATGCCTCGATCGCTTTATCAAGATGCTCTTTTTCATGGATAGCCGATAATTGAACCCGAATCCTTGCTTCGCCTTTTGGTACAACCGGGTAGTAAAAACCGATCACATAAATTCCTTTCTCGAGAAGTTTTTCGGCAAAATCCTGCGATACTTTCGCATCGTACAGCATCACCGGCACAATTGGATGATTCCCCGGCTTGATATCAAATCCGGCATCTGTCATCGCTTTTCGGAAATAGGTGGTGTTATCTTCCAGCTTGTCTCTCAATTCCGTTGTTTCACTCAACAGTTTTAACACTTCAATGGATGCCCCGGTGATGGCAGGAGCCAGTGTATTTGAAAAGAGGTACGGACGTGAACGCTGTCGCAACATATCTACAATCTCTTTGTGGGCAGCCGTAAATCCGCCGGATGCACCGCCAAGTGCCTTACCCAGCGTTCCTGTGATGATATCCACCCTACCCATCACATCTCTGTATTCGTGTACTCCACGACCGGTTTTACCGACAAATCCGGTAGAGTGGCACTCGTCACTCATCACCAAAGCGTCATACTTATCGGCCAGGTCGCAAATTTTGTCAAGCTGAGCAATGGTTCCGTCCATCGAGAAGACTCCGTCTGTGGCGATGATTTTTGTCCGCGCACCGGATGCTGCTTTCAGCTGCTCTTCAAGATCCGCCATATCGTTGTGCTTGTACACGTATCGCTGCGCCTTGCACAACCGAACACCATCAATAATAGAAGCGTGATTCAGCTGATCGGAAATAATGGCGTCCTCTTTTCCAAGAAGCGGCTCAAACACTCCTCCGTTAGCATCAAATGCAGCAGCGTAAAGAATCGTATCCTCTGTGCCTAAAAACTCCGAGATTTTTGCTTCCAGCTCTTTGTGAATCGTCTGCGTACCGCAAATGAATCGAACCGACGACATCCCATAACCGTACTCATCAATCGTTTTCTTGGCGGCTTCAACCACCCGGGGATGAGATGACAATCCGAGATAGTTATTTGCGCAAAAATTGATTACTTCAGCCCCTTTCGTCGTTTTGATGACGGCACCCTGAGGCGTTGTTATGACACGCTCCTCTTTATACAGTCCATCTTTTTTGATTTGATCCAGTTCAGCTTGCAGATCGTCTTTCAGATTTGAATACATGTTGTGGCAGATTTATTTGATGAGTTGCTCTATTTTCGAATTGAAAATAAGAAAAAATGAGGAGTCTTTTGGCAGATGTAACATCGTATTTAGAGATTATCAATCCCTACTCTAAAATCGAACCGAGGTAAAATTTATTTGTGTAAGTAGATCTAAAGATATTAGATCTTTAACAGATCATAATTTATTGGATAACCTTTGTAGATTTTAACCGTACAAATCCCTATCTAACCAAAAATCATTAATCTATTCCTTCTTTATGGATGCAGATCTTCTTACCTGGATTTTTCTCGGTGGCGGCCTTTTGTTGATGCTGCTCGAATTGGCACTTCCGGGAGGTGTTGCCCTATTCCTGGGATTCAGTGGAATAACAGTCGGTGTGCTTCGGTTTTTAGGACTTCTTTCAAGCACCGGAGCCTCTATCGCTGTATGGCTGATACTGTCCGTGGTCCTTACCATTGCAATTCGTCCGTTTATAAAAAAATATTTAAAACCGGAGAGTTATTTTAAGTATGCGGACGAGGATTACGAAGCGATGGATCAAATAGTTGAAGTCATCGAAGAGATCAATGAAGAGGATAACAGCGGGAGAATTCGGCTTGACGGAACAAGCTGGAGAGCCAAATCTCTTGACGGCACCATCAAAGCGGGTGAAAAAGTACGAATCCAATACCGCGAAAACACAACCTGGATTGTAGAAGCCCTGGGCGTAAAAGAGCCATCAAAAGAACAACTTAAAAACCGAAATAGAAACTGATTATGTGGACAGCACTACTCATATTTTTTGCAATCCTTTTTGTGATTATAACTCGACTTTTCATCATTGTGGAGTTCCGTGAAGAGGTCATCCAGGAGCGTCTTGGAAAATATAAAAAAACGCTATCTCCGGGCTTTCATTTTATGATACCCTTTGTTGATCGTGCCGCATACCGGCAGGAGATGCGAGAACAGGTGATTGATGTACCGAGCCAAACCTGTATTACCAAAGATAATATTGAAGTGGCCGTTGACGGGCTGATCTACATTAAGGTGATGGATGCGTACCGCGCCAGCTACGGAATTTCGAATTACATAGCCGCGGCAGTTAATCTTGCGCAAACCACCATGCGGAGCGAAATCGGTAAAATTACGCTCGACGATACGTTTTCGGAACGGGATATGATGAACGAGAATATTGTGGAAGAGATCGATAAGGCCGCCGACCCCTGGGGAATTAAGGTAATGCGGTACGAGATCAAAAATATTAGTCCCTCCAATGATATTGTAGATACCATGGAGAAGCAGATGGAGGCCGAGCGTGAAAAGCGTGCTGAAATCACAAATTCTGAAGGGTACAGGGAAGCACGGATTAACGAATCAAAGGGAGAGCAACAAAGCCAGATTTTAATCTCAGAAGCTCAGCGGCAGCGTAGAATCAACGAAGCTAAAGGACGGGCAAAGGAGATTGAGTTGATTGCAACCGCAACTGCCAATGGAATCCGGCGGGTTTCCAAAGCCATTGAAAAACCGGGCGGTGATATAGCCGTCAAGACAAAACTTGTAGAGCAGTATATCGACCAGTTTGGCAAAATTATTAAGAGTACAAATGTTTCAGTTCTCCCAACAGAGACTGCCAACCTAAAAACATTTTTTGAGGGCGTTGGAACACTTAATCGACACACTCAAAACAGTCATTCATCTTCATCAGCTAATCCGCAGGGGCCAACATCATGAGTGCATTAAATATTTTTAGCCAGGTTGTACTGGCGATTTTTGCGATCTATCTGACGTTTAAATTTTTACAGGCACTACGCCTTGTGCCCAATCAATACGCGCACATCGTGGAGCGTCTCGGGAATTACCACAAAACGCTTGGACCCGGATTTCACGCCCTGATTCCTTTTGTGGATAAGGTCGTTTACAAGCAGGACCTGCGTGAGGAAACCATTGAGGTAGAACCCCAGGAATGTTTCACCAAAGACAATGTAAAAGTTGAGGTGGATGGTGTTCTTTATCTTAGCGTAGTCGATCCCGTGAACGCCAGTTATGGGATCACCAACTATCGATACGCCGCAGTGCAACTCGCGCAAACCACCACGCGTTCTGTGATTGGACTTCTGGACCTTGACGAAACGTTCGAGGAACGAGCCAAGATGAGCAAGAAAGTGGTTGAAGTGTTGGGAGATGTGGAGCGCTTGTGGGGAATTCGCGTGCATCGATATGAAATCAAAAACATCAATACTCCCCGTACCGTACAAAAAGCGATGGAGCGTCAAATGACGGCTGAAAGAGAGCGACGGGCCGTAATCGCTAAATCTGAAGGTGTTCGGGACTCAAACGTAAATGACGCCCAGGGACGAAGAGCCGAAATGGTAAACATCTCCGAGGCAGAAATGCAGCGCAGAATAAACGAAGCGGAAGGTTGGGCCAATGAGATTGAGGCGATCGCCGAAGCCACCGCCGTTTCCATCGAGCAGATAGCCGATGCCATATCACAGCCTAAGGGGAAAGAGGCGATGAAACTGCAGCTAAAACAGAAATACTTAAAAGTACTGGACGGACTGGGCAAAGATGAGAATCAAATCATTTTGCCGAAAGACATCACAAACTACGATTCATTGATAGAAGGCCTTTCCCTCGAGCAGCTTGACGAGGTTGAGGATACACCTAAAAAGTAGTCAACATTTTACCAGACAAAAGGGAATTTCCTGCTTCGTGAATTTTAACTTCGATTCACAAAATGGGTGTTCCCTTTTACGCTTTCGTGAATAGCCGCTTTTGCTACCGTATCGGGTCCGTAGCAGTTATTCAGGCAGTCGGCCGCACGGGTCAGTCCCCTCAAATCGTTATCTTCCTGAAAAAATAGCTCGCCCTGTTCCGTCTGCTGCATTTCGATGGTGTGCAGACCAATTCCCCTGATTTTGATATTTCTCTCCAGTGCACTGTTCACAATTCGCATCGCCTCAGTCAGGCATGCGTCCAGTACGTAGTCGTCCAGATTGGTAAATCCCGCTGTGGTAAAGGTAAAAGAGTGCCCTTCCCAATGCGCCTCTTGGTAACGAATATGACACCCCCAACGCCTTGCTTTTCGCTGATATCCGCGCATTCGGTAGCAGACCTTCCGTACGGCTTTTACAATCTCCCCTTTCACTTCAATGGGATTGTCTGTCCAGTCCGAAAACGTGTGCATGTAGCTTACTTCATCCGGAATATGAACCTCATCGATCAGCACCCGCGCCTTGTCACGTCCGGCTACCGTTTCCCAGAAGAGCTGTCCCTGCATCTCACCAAAAAGTTTCTGAAACGGACCTTTCCCCTGCTTGATGGCATCCCCGATGGTGTGAATATTGTACTTCTTCAGGTGTTCGTATCGCCTCCGCCCTATACCCCACACCTCATCAATCGGGAGCGGGTAGATATATTGGGCGGCATCATCCGGTGTGAGAATCAGAGAAAGCCCTTTTGGCTTCTGCAGATCTGACGCCAGTTTTGAATAGGTTTTACTGGTTGCAATGCCCACCGAACAGACAAGCCCAAGCCTCCGATAAATTTCCTCTTTCAGTTTCCGGGCATACGCCTCCAGTTGCGAGCGAGCCTTTCTGAGCAGAAATGTGATGTCCATGAAGTACTCATCCATCGAGTATTTCTCCACTTCCGGTGAGTAGGAGTCGAGAATCGATTTCAGTTGTCGGCTGATCGCTTTGTACTTATCATAGTCGATCTGTTTAAACACCAGGTATGGACAAATTTGTGACGCCTCAAACGCGCTCATGGCAGTTTTCACCCCCAGGGCACGCGCCTCGTAGCTGGCCGTTGCCACAATACCACGTGCCACGCCGTTCGGTTTTCTCCATCCTCCCATCGCTACCGGTAACCCGTACAGGTTGTAGGCCTGCTGTTCAACCTGAGCATAAAAACAGTTCATATCCAGATGCAGATATAATCTCTTTTTACGGGAAATGTGCTGATGCTCTTTCGCTACCGTGCTGTATAGCGTTATGCGATGCACATCCTGTTCCAGATCATAATCGGTATACTCTTTCGGGTCCATACCACAGTATAAAAAGTTTATTTACATATTTCATACATATATTTTGTAATTGTCATTCCGCAATGATCAAGACTAAACGAGACACCAAAATTCTCCCTACCTTTACCGTTCAATAAACCCCGACTGACATATAAATGACTGACTATGTGCGGACGCTATGTTTTAAAAATCACCTTGCAGGAGCTCCAACAGAAATATGGGGCAACTCCCGAAGGAATATTTACCATTGAAGAGAATTACAATGTTGCTCCAAGCCTGCATATGCCGGTCATTGTTCAGCAGGGAGACCAGCGAAAGATTGACAAGTATCGCTGGGGACTGATTCCATTCTGGGCAAAAGAGATCAACTCGGGCTACTCGATGATCAATGCCAGGGCGGAATCGCTTGAACAAAAGAAGTCTTACGCTTCCCCCTTCAAATCAAAACGATGTGTGATACCGGCCAATGGTTTTTATGAATGGAAGAAAGCCGGCGGAGAAAAAATCCCTCATTACATTACTCAAAAACGGTCGGAGTTGATAAACTTTGCCGGGCTCTATGAGGAGTGGAAACCACAGAAAGAGGGCGAGGCTCCCATCAAAAGTTTCACCATTATCACAACCGATGCCAACAAACCCATTTCTGAACTTCACGACCGGATGCCGGCCATGCTGCTGGATGAAGAACTGGATATCTGGCTCGACCCGGAAAACAAGGATACAGACTCCCTCAAAGATCTGCTGCGTCCATGGCCAAATGATGACATCTCTTTCTATCGGGTAGGCAAAGAGGTGAACAGCGCCAGAAATTCAGGCAAGCAACTCATCAACCCCTACCGGGATCTTTTCTCATAAAGTTCTGCATACATATTGATATATGTGTGATATATGTTTAAACTGTTTCTCCATAATATTAGAGGAAGCAGTATGAGCAAAAAAGAGAAATATCCGCCCATTAACGTACTTAATGTCATGCGGGGATTCCGCACCCCCGATCTGCCTCACGCAGTTACGCCCTACCGGTTTGAACTTCGCAACGGAGAGAAGCACCGCATTAAACAAATCCGGCAAACGCATCGCGAAAGGGTCGGCAAAGCTTACCACTACCACTATGTAGTTTTGACCAAAAAGGAGCGATATTTTCACCTCGTTTTTGATTCCGGTACCATGATCTGGCGCGTAGTACAGGAGGTGGACAGTGAACTGTTTTTTGGATAAAACCGAAGATTTGCGCCAAAAGAAAAGCCTCAACCCAGAATCGGATTGAGGCTTTAAAATCAAACTGAATAGTCAGTCTGGGTTTTATGGGGGTGGAATTACATCATTCCTCCCATGCCGCCCATTCCTCCCATTCCGCCCGGCATACCACCTGGCATTCCGCCATCGTCGTCATCATCATTCTTTGATGGTTTGTCGACGACTACAGCTTCGGTTGTCAGCATCAAGCCGGCAACTGAGGCAGCATTTTCAAGTGCGGTTCGGGTTACTTTCGTTGGGTCGATAACACCCGCTTTGATCAGATCTTCGTATACTTCGGTACGAGCGTTGTAACCGAAAGCGTCTTTTCCTTCAAGCACTTTCTGTACAACGATGGATCCTTCAACACCGGCGTTGTTTGCAATAGCTCTCAATGGAGCTTCAAGCGCACGCTTAATGATGTTGAATCCAACTTCCTGATCGCCGTTTTCAGCTTTCAGTTTATCGAAAACTTTCAACGTTCTCAGGAATGCCACACCACCGCCGGGAACAATTCCCTCTTCTACGGCAGCACGTGTTGCGTGCAGGGCATCTTCAACGCGAGCTTTCTTCTCTTTCATTTCAACTTCAGAAGCAGCTCCGATGTAAAGTACTGCAACTCCGCCGCTTAGTTTGGCAAGACGCTCTTGCAGCTTCTCACGGTCGTAGTCAGAAGTTGTGTTCTCGATCTGAGATTTAATCTGATTGATACGTGCTTTAATGTCATCAGACTTGCCATTACCGCCAACGAGAGTTGTATCGTCTTTAGTAATGTTTAGTCGATCTGCTGTACCGAGGAAGTCGAGAGTCGCATTTTCAAGCTTGTAACCGCGCTCTTCGCTGATTACGGTACCGCCGGTCAGAATTGCGATATCTTCGAGCATTGCTTTTCTTCTGTCGCCAAAGCCCGGAGCTTTTACAGCTGCAATCTTCAATGATCCGCGCAGTTTGTTCACAACCAGAGTAGCCAGTGCTTCGCCTTCAATATCTTCGGCGATAATCAGCAGCGGCTTGTTGGTTTGAATCACTTTCTCAAGGATTGGAAGCAGGTCCTTCATCGCAGAGATCTTCTTGTCGAAAATCAGGATGTAAGGATCTTCCATTTCAGTGGTCATATTCTCACTGTTGGTCACAAAGTATGGAGAGAGGTATCCTCTGTCGAACTGCATACCTTCTACAGTTTCGAGGTAGGTTTCAGTACCTTTTGCCTCTTCAACGGTAATCACACCATCTTTACCAACTTTCTCCATAGCATCGGCAATGTTATTACCGATCTCTTCGTCGCCGTTTGCAGAAATGGTTCCAACCTGACGGATACTGTCGAGACTGTCGCCAACAGGTTTGCTCAGAGCCTTCAGCTCTTTTACAACCGCATCAACCGCAGTTTCAATACCACGCTTCAGTTCCATTGGGTTTGCACCGGCAGTAACGTTTTTCAGACCGGTTTGAATAATGGACTGAGCCAATACGGTAGCCGTTGTTGTACCGTCACCCGCATTGTCATTTGTTTTAGACGCAACTTCACGTACCATCTGTGCGCCCATATTTTCAACCTTATCAGAGAGTTCAATCTCTTTAGCTACGGTTACACCATCTTTGGTTACGGTTGGTGCTCCGAAAGATTTCTCAATAACTACATTTCTTCCGCGAGGGCCCAATGTAACTTTAACTGCGTTCGCAAGCTTATCCACGCCGCGTTTTAGTGCGTCGCGTGCTTCCGCATCGTAATGAACTAGTTTTGCTGACATAATTTTAAATTGTTTTGTTAGTGTTTATTAAATCGTTTTTGACAAATGCTGTTAGGATACAATACCGAGAATGTCTGATTCTCTCATAATCAGATACTCTTCACCATCAAGAGTAACTTCGGTTCCGGAATACTTTCCGTAGAGGACTTCATCTCCTTTCTTAACAGACATGTCGATCTTGTTCCCGTTTTCAACTTTTCCGGGACCTGCCTCAACCACGGTTCCCCGTTGTGGTTTCTCTTTTGCAGTGTCAGGGATGATAATTCCGGAGCTGGTTTTTTCTTCAGCTTCGATCGGGCGAACAAGCACTCGATCGCTTAATGGTTTTATACTAGCCATATTATGACTCCTTACTTATTAGGTTTTTGGTTAATCGTTAATTTTTTGTCACGCATAGAATGCGCTTTTTCTTCTGCCTTGATGTCTGCAACATCCGTACCAAAACCAAAGAAGTGCCAAATGGTATTCGAATTGTTAAAATGAAGGGGTTACATCAGATCAAACAGACATATAAGTCATGAAAATGTGCCAAGTTGTTCAAGGCGGGCTGTCAACTTTTCATACATGTCGGGCGTCAGTGCTTCGGCTCGTAAGTTAAAGTCGAATTCATCTTCCGGCAACTCCGCATCCAACCGCCTCAGGGCATTGCTCAATTTCTTTCTTCTCTGATTGAACGCCATGCGCACAACCGTTTTTAAATTCTTATCCGAACATGTCATATCCGGCCTGTCGAATGTCAATTTTAACACGGCGCTGTTCACATTTGGCGGCGGTGAAAAAACACCGGGCGGAACATCAAACAAAATCACCGGACTGCTCATCAGCTGAGTCTGAACACTCAATATTCCGTACTCTTTACTTCGCGGGTCGGCCACAATTCTCTCTGCTACCTCTTTCTGCATCATCAACAGTGCAGATTGAATATGCTTTCTATACTCCAAAACTTTAAATAAAATCTGACTGGTGATGTAGTACGGAAGATTCCCAACTACATGAACAGGCTTGTCGGCAACTACAAATTCGGACCAATCGCTTTTTAAAATATCCCCATGAACAATTTTCAGATTCGGATGCTCTGCCGAAAGATGCTCAACCATTCTCTGATCAATCTCCACGGCCACTACATCATCATACTCTTGCAGTATCAAACCGGTAATAGCACCTGCTCCCGGACCAATTTCCACAATTCTGTCGCTCTTTTGAGCCGGGATGGAATCCACAATTTTCCGGATCATATTGGGATCCTTCAAAAAATGCTGGCCTAAACTTTTTTTTGTTCTGGGATGATTCGCCATTCGTTGCGTATTATATCTAAATGAAGATCTGGTTGAATTTGATTAGATTAACTTAAAGGATTTTTTAAACATTTATGGATGATGTGCAAAATCAATTTATATCATCCGCTCACTTAGTAGATTGCTCTTGTTATGGAACTCAATCCTTTCGACACCGAACAGTTAGGTATTCAGACCTTAGAAAAGAGTCTGATGAAGACCAAATCAGCCCGTTCACTGAAAATCGGTCTGCCTAAAGAAACTTCAAATGATGAGCGGCGAATTTCTCTTACTCCCGGAGGTGTCTCCATTCTTGTGGCAAATGGCCATGAAATTTATGTTGAAAAAAATGCAGGAGCAGATGCACACTTTTCAGATAATGAATATGCCGAAGCCGGTGCAGAAATCGCTCATAGCGCAGAAGAACTTTTCAAAAAGTCTGAAATGATCGTAAAGGTGGCACCTCCCACCAAAACTGAACTTGGCTGGATGCAGCCAAATCAGATTTTACTGTCAGCCCTTCATCTTGGCCACACTACGCCCGATTTTTTGAATTCACTCATTAAGAAAGGAGTCTGCGCCATCGGATATGAGTACATTAAAAGCCGCGACAATGAGTTCCCGATTGTTCGGATGATGCACGAAATTACGGGATCAATGGCTGTTCAGATCGCTGCACACTATTTAGAAAATAGCAGCGACGGACAGGGAATTATGTTAGGAGGCATTTCCGGAATTCCGCCGGCAACCGTCGCCATTTTAGGTGCCGGAATTACCGGAGAGTATGCTGCCCGAACCGCTCTCGGTTACGGAGCACAGGTTTTTGTGATGGATAACGATCTCGCCATGCTTCGCCGTCTCGAAAATTCTTTTGATCGACGAATTATTACCGCTACGGCAAATCATCAATATCTCTCCACCGCTTTGGATTTTGCTGATGTAGTAATTGGCGCTGCCATGACAGAAGGTGAACGTGCACCCTGCTGGGTGACAGACCCGATGGTTCAATCTATGAAATCGGGCAGTGTAATTGTCGATACCGTTATCGACCAGGGCGGATGCATTTCTACCAGCGTACCGACTACACACTCCAATCCGGTTTTTAAAAAATATGATGTGGTTCACTACTGTGTTCCCAATATTCCATCCAACGTAGCCCGCACAGCCACGTACGCACTAAACAACGTAATCGTCCCCTACCTTGTTGATTTGGGAGACGCAGGAGGCATTGAGGAGTGTTTATGGAATAATACAGCTCTTCGGAATGGCGCCTATATTTACAAAAAGCACCTGACGAAAAAAGGCCTTGCCGAACAGTTTGAAATGCCGTACCGGGATATCGAAATGCTAATTGCGAGCCAGATTTAACTTTCTGTAAAAGTGAAAAGGCAAAAGTAAAAAACTATTTCACACTTTTTTGATATTACACTTTTCACTTTTTCGGTTTGCCTTTTGACGGATCACCTTACATATCAAAGAATAAACAACTTTCACAATGCCTGCTTCTGAACTGAGCGAAAAAAATTATCGCCGAATTGCATTTATTAACTGGGCGCTCTCCGTTCCTCTTTTACTGATCTTTGCCTGGCCTTATTATTTCCTGTGCAATTCTATCGGAATCAGTAAAATTATCTCTTATCCGGGTTCTATACTTTTTGCATTACCTTTTATGCTCACCATTTTACATGGGCACGTAACCACTGCTATGGGAGCGCTTCATCGGCAACACTACTACAACTGGCTGAAAAGTCACCCCTTTACTTTTGGTGTCCTTTTCCATCCGGTTATTGCCAGTACTCGCTTCAGATTAGTACTCTTTCTATTAAGTACGATTCTTTTAGGAATTGGCTATATCGTAATTTAATTACAGAAATAAATAGGGTGAGTGTTTTCTCACCCTATAAATTCTACTAATACGCCTTTCCTTTTTTGATATCCTCAACAACAGCCGGATCGAGAAGTGTGGAAGTATCCCCGATATTTTCCAAATCCTTGGCCGCAATTTTCCTCAGAATTCTTCTCATAATTTTCCCGGATCGTGTCTTGGGTAAACCGGATACAATCTGGACTTTATCAGGTTTGGCAATTGGGCCGATGATTTTGGTTACCAGATCATGTATTTCGCCCTTAAAGGCTTCGGGATCTTTAGGATCTTTTTCACAAACCATAAATGCAAAAATCCCTTGCCCCTTCACGTCATGCGGATATCCAACAATGGCCGCCTCCACAATATTCGGATGCTCATCGATGGCATTTTCAATTTCAGCCGTACCGAGTCGGTGACCTGATACATTCAATACATCATCCACACGTCCGGTAATACGGTAGTAACCGTCTGCATCCCGCCGGCAGCCATCACCTGTAAAATAGTACCCTTTGTACGTGCTCATGTACGTTTTTAAGTAGCGCTCATGATCACCCCAGATGGTTCGGGCAATTCCCGGCCAGGGATGTTTGATACATAGATTTCCGTTTACGCCATTCCCTTCAATCTCTTTGCCGTTTTCATCCATCAATACCGGAGAGATTCCCGGGAGTGGCAGTGTGGCAAAGCCGGGTTTTGTTGGCGTAATCCCGGCAAGCGGTGAAATGGAAATACCACCCGTTTCCGTTTGCCACCAGGTATCCACAATGGGACAACGTCCTCCGCCAACATGGTCGTTATACCAGTGCCATGCCTCCTCATTAATCGGTTCTCCAACCGAACCCAACACCTTCAGTGAGCTTAGATCATATTTTTGAACATAGTTTATATCGTAACTCATCAGAGCGCGAATGGCCGTTGGTGCCGTGTAGAAGTGTGTGACTCTGTACTTTTCAACCACTTCCCAGAATCTGCCCGGATCGGGATAGGTAGGTGTTCCCTCAAAAATTATCCCTGTTGCGCCATTAAATAGCGGACCATATATAATATAGGAATGCCCTGTAATCCATCCGGCATCTGCTGTACACCAATAGACATCCTCCTCTTCTACCTGGAACACATTTCTGAAGGTATAGCTTGTGTAAACCATGTAGCCGCCACATGTGTGCAATACTCCCTTTGGTTTACCAGTAGACCCCGATGTGTATAGAATAAAAAGTGGGTCTTCCGCATCCATTTCAACAGCTTTATGCCGTTTGGATGCGTTCCGAATAAGCATATGCCACCATTCGTCCCGCCCTTCAACCCAACCAATTTCTCGGTTGGTTCTCTGGCAAACAATTACATTTTTAACCGTTGGGCAATTCTCGAGTGCTTCATCGGAAATCTCTTTTAGCGGAACGTGCTTATCTCCGCGACGAAGGCCGTCATTTGTGATCAGCATCTTCGCATCGCAATCCTGGATACGCTCGGCGAGAGACTGTGCCGAAAAACCGGCAAATACAATAGAGTGTACCGCCCCGATACGCGCACAGGCCAGTGCAGAAATAATCAATTCGGGCGTCATCGCCATATAAATACAGACTCGATCCCCTTTCTCAATTCCTTTGCTCTCCAAAACATTGGCAAATCTGCAAACATCTTCATGCAGCTGGCGATAGGTGATCGTCCGGCGAAAACTATCCGGGTGATTCGGTTCAAAAATAAATGCCGTTTTATGGCCGATGGTGTTCAAATGGCGGTCGAGCATGTTTTCAGTGATATTAAGCTTACCACCCTCAAACCACTTTATGTCCCCATTTTCAAAACCGCCGGAATGCACTTTATCCCAGCTTTTTCGCCAGTAAAACGTACCGGCCTCGTGCTCCCAAAACTTTTCCCGATCCTTCTCGCTCTGTTCGTAAACCTCTTTGTACTCTTCAAATGATTTAATATTCAGCCACATGAGTCAACCTGTTTAATTTGATGTTAAATCGAAGCGCTTTCATGTTGTCGTTTTTTCAGACCATTTTCAAGGAGATTTTCAACATTTTGCCTAATAAGTAAAGGAACGGCGGGAAAGCAGTAATAATTACCATTACCTGATTTGCATCGATTTATTCACAAAAATGCCCCACGGATTACAAATTGTAGAAAAATGGTTTGCAGAAAAAGGTCAACAACCTTTTGAATGGCAAAGAAATGTCTGGAAAGTGATGGCGGATGGCAAAAGTGGTTTGGTAAATGCCCCAACCGGAAGCGGAAAAACTTTAGCACTATTTATTCCCTCATTAATCCGATGGGTTGAAGAGTATCCGGACTCCTACAAAGATCGGGAAAACAACGGACTGCAACTACTGTGGATTACCCCGCTGAGAGCACTGGCCAAAGATATTGAGCAGGCCATGCTGGAGGTCGTAGTCGATATGGGTATCAAATGGATCGTTCAGCGGCGAACAGGCGACGTCTCGAGTTCCATTAAACAGAAGCAGAAGAATCAGATGCCGGAAGTTCTGATCACAACTCCGGAAAGCCTGCACATCCTGTTAGCTCAAAAAGGTTACCCAAAAAGATTTAGAAATCTTAAAACGGTCGTGGTTGATGAATGGCATGAACTCATCGGCTCCAAGCGCGGAACACAAACAGAACTGGGAATTTCCCGCTTACGTGGAATGAACCCCGATCTTCAAGTCTGGGGCATTTCTGCAACCATTGGAAACTTGGAAGAAGCCCGCGACACTCTTTTAGGTCCTGCACATTCCAAAACAGGACAAATCATGAAAACAGACATCCAGAAAAAAATTCACGCATACTCTATTCTTCCGGATGATGTAGAGAGATTTCCATGGTCAGGCCATTTAGGCATTCAATTGTTACCAAAAATTCTGCCACTTCTGGATGAGCCGGGATCAACCTTAATCTTCACCAATACCCGATCTCAGTCCGAAATATGGTTTCGAAATATCCTGGAAGCCAAGCCTGAGCTTGCCGGCACCATCGCTCTTCACCACGGGTCACTCTCGTCCGATATACGCAACTGGGTTGAGGATGCCCTTCATGATGGAATTTTAAAAACCGTTGTCTGTACCTCCAGTCTCGATCTGGGAGTCGATTTCCGGCCCGTGGATAAAGTCATACAGATTGGCAGCCCCAAGGGAGTTTCACGGTTTCTTCAGCGAGCCGGAAGAAGTGGTCACAGCCCAGGGGCTGAAAGTAACATCTGGTTTGTACCCACCAATGCACTGGAACTGATAGAAGCTGCTGCTCTCAAGGATGCCATAGACAAAAACGAAGTTGAAAGCCGGATCCCGATTCTGAAACCTTTTGATGTGCTCATTCAATATCTCGTCACACTTGCCGTATCGGAAGGCTTTCAACCGGATCAGATTTATGATGAGGTAAAGAAGACGTTTACTTATCAAACCCTTCGTGATGATGAGTGGAGCTCTATTCTTAATTTCATTCATACAGGTGGCGCTTCACTCAGCCGGTACGATGAATACTCCAAAACAGAAATTGACAGTGATGGAACCTGGAAAGTAAATGACCGGAAGATTGCCCAAAGGCACCGAATGTCTATCGGCACCATCACCAGCGACACGATGCTTCGGGTAAAATATCTCAAAGGAGGAAATCTGGGAAGAATTGAAGAGTGGTTTATCTCCCAATTAAATACGGGCGATTCATTTTGGTTCGCCGGACGAAATCTGGAACTGGTGCAAATCAAAAACATGACTGTATTTGTTCGGAAAACAAAGAAAGCTTCCAGCAAAGTACCCAGCTGGCTTGGTGGCAGAATGTCGCTGTCGTCCAATATGTCTCAGCTGCTTCGTGAAAAATTCCGGGAAGCTTCTCTAG
The DNA here is from genome assembly GCF_002834295.1 of Rhodohalobacter barkolensis. Lineage (NCBI taxonomy): Bacteria > Pseudomonadati > Balneolota > Balneolia > Balneolales > Balneolaceae > Rhodohalobacter > Rhodohalobacter barkolensis. Next base: position 125,923 of record NZ_PISP01000003.1, read on the forward strand.
GAGATACTGAAAGTGAAGACCTACAAGCCATCCAACCCATATTGGATATTCAAAAGAGAAGATCTGTCATTCCAAACGACGATCAATTCTTAATTGAAAAATCGTGGTCAAAAGAGGGTTGTCACTGCTTCTTTTTCCCATTTGAAGGGCGCTATGTTCATGAAGGACTGTCTGCACTGGTTGCCCACAGAATATCAAAAATCACACCTATTACGTTCTCCATTGCAATGAACGACTACGGGTTCGAGCTTCTTTCCGATCAGGATATTCCCATTCAGAAAGCTTTGGCTAATAACCTTTTTTCACAAGAAAATCTGATCAGGGATATTTTAAGCAGCTTGAACGATACTGAATTGGCTAAGCGGAAATTTCGAGGAATCAGTCAAATTGCGGGACTTGTCTTTTCCGGATTTCCCGGAAACAAAAAAGCGGGGAAACATCTACAGATGTCCTCTTCGCTATTTTTTGATGTGTTTATGGAGTATGAACCCGATCATCTTTTACTACAGCAGGCATACGACGAAGTTTTGAGCCAGCAACTGGACGAGTCACGTTTGCGTCGGGCATTGAATCGTATTTCCCGGCAAGAGGTTGTGGTAAAAGAGATCGATCGTTTTTCTCCGCTTGCTTTCCCCATTTACGTGGATCGTTTGCGAGAGAGGCTCTCATCAGAAAAGCTGCTTGACCGTATTTTGAAAATGCAGAAAAACCTTGAAAAAGATTAATTCATTATGATTCCCGAAGGTTCTAAAATAGTAGAATGCCAAAATCAGCAACTGCTTCTTTTACCGCAGAAAGCACTTTTCTGGCAGGAAAAACAGTATCTCATACTGAGCGACCTTCATTTAGGTAAAACAGGGCACTTCAGAAAGTCGGGAATAGCGGCGCCTGCAAAAGCCAATCTTAAAAATCTGGATCGATTGTCGCATCTTATAGACACTTTGAATCCGGTACATCTTTATTTTCTTGGCGACCTCTTTCACAGCAGTGCTAACCGGGAGTGGTTTCAATTTGAGGAGTGGAGGCACTCCTATCCTGAATTAGAAATTACATTGGTATCGGGAAATCACGATCAACTGCACACCTCCTTTTACCGGCACGCTCAAATAAATGTTGTTGAGCTTCTGGAGGCTGATCCTTTTGTTTTCATGCATGATGCATCCAGTTATACTTCAAATAGCGAATTAACATCAATTGCAGGACACATTCATCCGGGTATAAAAATTAGCAGCAAAGGCAGACAGAATCATCGCCTGCCGTGTTTTTCAATATCTAAGGATCAAATCATACTTCCGGCATTTGGCGAATTTACGGGATTACATATCATTCAGGTTGAATCTGATCAAAAGATTTACCCCATTGTTGGGAATAAAGTCATCGAATTAAATATGGCAAAATGAATGAAACCACCTTTCACTTCGGTTTATGAAAAATATTCACACTCATTCCAAAATCATGAAAAAATCCCTCTTTCTTTTTTTACTGATACAGATTCTTTTTGCAAGCTGGTCTTTTGCTCAGAATTCCACACTCGACTTAGAGCAGATCAATCAGGATCGACTAAGCTTAAACAGTAACGGAATGTTTATATTGGGCGGATGGGCTATAACCAATCTGGCTATCGGGGGAATTGGCATGACTCAAACAAATGGTCGCCTAAAATATTTTCACCAAATGAATGCGATGTGGAATACCGTGAATCTGGGTATTGCCGGTTTTGGTTACTATGGGCTACACAACTCCTCTACAAATATATCGCTTTCTGAAACCGTGAGGGAGTTCCACAATTTTGAAAACATCCTCCTGTTCAACGCGGGACTCGATGTGGGATATATGGCCATCGGAGCCTACTTATGGGAAAGGGGATTGCGCAAGGAGAGTGACAGATTGGTTGGCTACGGACAGTCAATGATCGTTCAGGGTGGATTTCTTTTTACCTTTGATGTCATTCTCTACCTGTTAAGCAAGAATCAAAGTCGTCCTTTAATGGAGAGTCTTGAAAACATCCAATTTACGGGTACTGCACTTTCTGTGACGATTCCTTTTTGAAAACCTATTTAGAAGATTTCCTCTTATAGCAGTGATGAAGAATATTCAATATTCTGGATTTTCGAATTCGAACATTCCCACTGGAAATATTAAAGTGGTCGGCATACTCTTTACTGCTTTTATCCGGGTGCTTAAGCATATACTGAATAAGTGAACGACTTTCACGGTCAAGTTCATAGAGACACTCCTCCAGATGCTGCATTCGTTCCTCATCTACCAGGTTCCGAATCTGCTCTGCAGGTTCAGCTTGATCATACGCTTCATCAGGTGCCGCAAAACGATGTTGATACTTTTTGTATCGAACATATTCATTTTTAACAGATAGAGTTATGTATCGAAAAATATACTTATGCTCGCGAATTTTATCTTTTCGAATTCGATCATAAACTTCTGTAAATACTTCCTGAGTGCATTCCCGGGCTTCATTTCTGTCGGCACTCATGGTAACAACCAGATAGTCTACAATCCTGGGCATAAGTTCATCAAGCAGCCTATTTGCCGTTGAATCGTCCCCATTTTGTATAGCTTCTACCAATTCCGAATAATCAACTCTGGCCAAAACTGTTTCCTATTCTGTTAAATTTCCCCTGGTTATAAACCAAAACCATATTAACATTCCATTTGAGAGTCCGCAAAAAGAATATATAAACCGATTCAAAGAGTACAAATGATTTTTGTAAATAACATCTGTTTTCAAAATCAATTTATTAAAATTTCAATGCATCCATAGACAATTAACTTTATTTCACTTACAATTTATTTTGTAACATAATAGATACAAATTACTCTTGTTCTTAAGGACTTTTACACTTAATGATTAACTAAACTAACATGAAAACTATCATGGATACTTATAAAACAGTGATTTCAAAATTATCTTTATCTGCATTTGCTCTTTTCTTAGCTGCAGGCTGTGCAACTGTTACAGACGCTAACATCGACCTGCCCGAAGAGAACAACGACAACATCACCACCGTAGAAAAAGCCGGGGACGTCTGGGACCAAAAAGGCGGAAATGACATGGACCCCATTATCGTCAAACCAGAAATGACCGACTAACTAACTCTCTCTAACCATACGCTCAATACTTAACTCAATAAAACCGATTGCTATGAAAACTCTGATCACCGCTCTATTTACTCTCTCACTGCTCTTCGCCGGATGTGCAACTGTTACAGACGCTAACATCGACCTGCCCGAAGAGAACAACGACAACATCACCACCGTAGAAAAAGCCGGGGACGTCTGGGACCAAAAAGGCGGAAATGACATGGACCCCATTATCGTCAAACCAGAAATGACCGACTGATATTACTTGTAATCTTAGTATTTTTGATTACGACTATTTTTATCTAAGCTCTTTTGATGTTCAAAGTCTCTCTATTACTGCTCATTATCTCTGTCTATTCAGACTCATGGACAGACTATATCCATCAGTTCCTGGACGAGCAAATTAATAGTGAGGTCAGTTCTGAAACCGTATGGGCTACGGGCACACTTTACTATTCAAGCCCGGATGAATATCAGGACGTGATCCTTGATCACATTGTGGATGAACAAATCAAGAGTTATTTACAGGGGAATAGTGACTTAAAGGACTACATTCAGCAAATGAGTTTCCATCTTGAAGATGAACATTTGCTCCTTTCATATTTGCTGCTCGAAGAAGATATCGAAAGACGTACAGAGATTTACGAGAGCTTCTATAACAACTACCCGGGTTTAGGTCTCAGGGAGTTAAATGATCTTGTTAAAGACGGAGAAAAATTAGACGAAAAAAGCATTGCCAATTCAATCATTGGTTTTGAACATTTCCTGATTTCTTTCCACGTGAGCAACAATAACGTTACGTCAGATGAATTTTTCAATCAGGTCAAAGCTCTTTGGCAACAGTCCGGTGGATCATCTGTTATCCCCACAACAAGTAAAAGCTATCAAATTGCATCCATTCTAAAGGCATACTACGAAACCGGCGAGTATGGATCCATCAATGGACTTTACAATGAGTTTCATCATCTCCAAAACTTACCGCATTCAAAAATAAAATTAAACTTGCTGTGGGGTGCTGAATTTGCCTTATATCGATTGGGATATGTGGATAAAAGCCTTGAAACACAGAGAAAATTTACCATCCCAATCAGTAGTTTCCTTGAGCTCAACTCCACATTGAACTCAATCTTAGCTTCCCACGGAGGGTATCTTTATCAAATTGGGAAATATCAGGAAGCTAAGAACACATTTTTATCCATATTGGATCAGGCTGAAAATCTGCCTTTATCATTTCAAGCTAGCTTATACAACAATTTAAGTCTTGTACTCTACAAAACCGGTGAATCCTCAAATTATATTGAAACACAATTAAAAGCTCTTGAAATAGCAGATGAACTTGAAAATCATGATTTCAAAAGTAGGATTTTAAGAAATCTTCACATTTTTTATGCACAAAACAAAAATTGGAGATTGGCTACTGAATATATTGACGAAGCTGCAAACTTAGCATATAAAGTTGAAAATAAAGACGAGTTAATTTCAATCCACATATCAAAAGCAGATTTCACATATAATAGTCTTAACGATAGTGAAGCAGCCTTTCGATATTTAGAGTTAGCAAATTCATTCGTTGATGACAACACATTACCTAGATTTAAACTTAGAGTTTTATTTCAAAGAGCTCAATTATTAAAGCGTGAAAAAAGGTTTAATGAAAGTCTCAACGTTTTAAATGAAATAATTGCTATAACCGGCGGTCAATCGGATACTGTTAGATACTTAGAAGCAATGATTCGTTTGGGGCAGATCAATCTGGAACTAGGAGACCCTCTCGAGGCAAGACAACTTATGCGTGAGGTCCGAGCTCATGATATGACTGATCTCGAATTTTCTGTTCTTATTCTAGCTCAAACCGTTCAAGCACAGATTGCTCAGCATTTTGGTGATCCTTTGGAAGCAGACCGGTTGTATTCAGAAGCAGCTGATTTAGTGTTTGAACGTTCACGAAATACCTCTGAAGCCGAATCCGGATATTGGACCGTCGAAGAAGATTATCTTTACCTGTTTGAAAAATATGCCGATTTTCTCCTGGATAATGAGCTGTACACTGATGCTCTGATGTTGTTTGATCGTATCAAAACCATCAACGATGCTACCCTGACTGAGAATCCACTGGTCCGATCTTCCAGACAAAGTGAGGAGTCGCTTACAGAGATTCAAAACCTAACCCAGGAGATGGATCGAGTAAGAAGAGAAATTTTAACGTCGAATGACGACAACCGTCTTACACTCCAAAACAGGCTTGCCCGTTTGTCAGCCGAGCGAAAATCGTTAACTGAATCGGACCAAAACAGACTTGAAAGTGAACCGGTTAATATTCTCTCCATTCAACGTCAACTTAGAGATTCACAAACATTACTGCACCTCACTGAAATTGGACAAAATATCTTTCTGGCAGTTTTACAAAGAGACGATTTACAAATCAAGAAACTACCCCTCAATAACGAAAATCGACAACTTTTTGAAGCTGCTACTGAGTCTATTCTGGTGGGAAGAACTGAATTGGATAAATTATACCAGATAGGACAATTAATTAACATAGACGATATTGCAAGCCATTCTAATTCTATCATTGTGATGCCGGATGGATTTTTCCATCAGCTGCCATTAGGTGTTATCCCGGTCCAGTCACCAATTTCTCCCTACAGTTACGGTTCTGCACAATATCTTATTGAAGAAGCTGAAGTTCGAAATCTGAACAGTTTAAAAGATATGACGGAGCGAGCTGTACGAACAGATCATCAGTTCGGTTTTTCAGGTTTTGGCGTAGACGACTTCCAGAATGAGGCTACATCAAGAAGCTTGGTATCACTTCCCAAAGCACCAATGGAAATTTCCTCTATTAATCAGCAGTTAAACCGTTTAAATAATAACCGGACATTTATTAATGAGTCTGCGACTGTTAGCCAATTTCAACAAACAGCCGGTAACAGTAAAATTCTTCACATGGCAACTCACAGTGAAGTGTCAGAAAGTGATCCTCTTTTCTCAACACTCCATTTTTATGCCGATGAGACTGAAAACTCTGAACAGGTTCTCACAGGCCGGCTTTTTGCGTATGAACTGTTTGACCTGAATCTGCAAAATGATCTGATTATGCTTAACTCCTGTGAATCCGGTGGCGACCGATTTCTACAGGGAAGTGGTGTAATGGGAATCAGCAGGGCACTCAGGTATGCCGGAGCGAAAAGCCTCGTACTTAATTCCTGGTCCGTAAATGACCAGTATGCAGCTGAATTTGCTGAAGAATTTTATAAACATCTGAATAACGGTGAAAATAAATCCAGAGCTCTTCAGCTCGCTAAAGTTCATTTCATTAAAAATAAAAATGCAAACCCGCACTTTTGGGGACCTTACATTCTGAATGGAGACAACCGGCCAATTGTAAACAGTAACAAATGGTTTGCAGGTACTCTACTTTTAGCATTGGTATTCTTGTCAGGTTTAGTCTTTACCGGTCGCCGAAAACAAAAACTGGCAGCCTGAAATTCTAAATCTAAGAGGTGATTTCACTCCTTTTACCACTCAGTCATTCTGGCAAATAACAGTCCCGCACTATTCCCCCACTCTTTTTATCTGTTAACACTCTTTCACCAACTCTCTCCCATTGCTTAATTACTATATCCCCTCTTTGAAACCGTAAATCTTTTGCATAAAAAAAACCCGGCTTCAAATTTTGATGAGACCGGGTTTTAAATGTGATTTAAATAATTGCTTATTCAGAGGCGAGCGCCTGAATGTAACGTTCGGCAACTCGGCTGTAAGCTCCATTCAACTGATAGGCTTTTTCCAGTGTTGTTCTAGCCTCTTCTATTCGATTCAGCTGAAAATATGTATTTCCTAAATACCAATAACTCTGTTCCTGGATTATGATATTTTCAATCTCATAATCAAGAGAGCGTTCAAAGTAATCCGCAGCTTCAGTATACATTCCTTCATTGTAATATATAGATCCTGCTGTAGCGAGCAGTTCGGCCTTACCTTCCGGAGTGCTAATGTCAGACAATCGCTGATCAACAATAGAAATTGCTGATGAGATATTTCCTCTGTTAGCCTCAGCTATTACAGACATGATAATTTCAGTAACATCTGTAGATTCAGTAACACCCTCTGCCGATCTGTAATAATCCAGTTCAATAGAACCAATCGGTTGAACTGCAAATTCTTGTTCGTTATATACGTTGAAGAGAATTAAACCGGATGCAATAATAACAATGGCTGCAGCTGCAATCCATTGAAATACAGGTCTTTGAGTAAGAAATCGAATATTCTGTTTTCTTTCGCCATTGGCCAGGCTTTTCAAACTGGCTACGGTTTTTAAATAATCGTAGTAGTAGTCATCAAAAATAATTTCAGACCACAGTTCATCAATTTCATTTTCATTAAGATTTCCACTTACATATTGGTCAATCTTTTCTTCAAGTTCTTTATTTGTATTGCTCTCAATCATATCTATCAATTTGATCGTATTGGCGTAAAATTTCGATTGCTAATCTTTATTCTCTGTATGCCAACTATTTTGTCACACATTTGAATGGTGCTATTCAAACCCCTATGAACCTTTGGTACTTTATATTTGAGGATTTTCAATTATATAAACTTTTTACCTTCTTCGAAGTTGCTAAATCTATTAAGTTCTGTCCGAAAATCCCTACAAAATTGCTGTGTATTTCGGTTTGCTTACGTACGGCTTTTATGTCAATATTCAGTCGATATATCGTTACTTACACTTACAAGAGTAATCCACCAATATTTTGTTACAAAATAAAAGGTTAAAAAGTTTTAATATATGGTCTTATTTGCCGCCTGTTAAAAAACGGTAAAATCAATAATATCAACACTTAATATTTTTTTAATTTGATGGAAAAACTTCACTTTTCAATTCTTTTACTAATTTTTCTCTTTTTTTGTAACACATCCTGCAGTCAGCCTGTAACAGATGAAACTATACCTCTGGATGAAAAAATTGGAGAACTTCTTATGGTGGGATTCAAGGGATTTGCCATTGAAGACACCAGTCACATAATAAGAGATATTCAGGATTATCATCTGGGCGGTGTTATTCTATTTGATTATGATGTCCCCACATCCACTCCGCAGAGAAATATTCAATCGTTTGAACAAGTACTCAATCTTAATTCAGAACTGCAGAAGCTATCCGATAAACAACTCCTGATCGCAATTGATCAGGAAGGTGGACGAGTTGCCAGACTGAAGCCGGACAGAGGTTTTGAGCTACACGTTTCAGCTCAATATTTGGGACAAATCGATGATACTGACACAACTCGATCCTACGCTTCTTCCATGAGTGAACAATTAAATGAACTCGGCTTTAACATCAACTTTGCACCTGTAGTAGATCTAAATACAAATCCTCAAAATCCGGTTATTGGTGCAATTGAACGAAGTTTTGGTGCTGATCCGGATCTGGTAACAAAGCACGCTTCTATTTTCCTGAATGAGTTTGAAAAAAATGGCATAATCGGCGTCATTAAACACTTCCCGGGGCACGGTAGCGCATGGAATGATTCTCACGTGGGAATGGCCGATGTTACAGAAACATGGGATGATTCTGAACTAAAGCCCTATCAAAATTTGATCGAATCCGATCGGAATTTCGCCATAATGACGGCTCATGTGTTTAATGAAAATCTCGACACTGAATTTCCGGCCACACTTTCCAGAACCGTTCAAACTGACCTTTTGCGGGATCAACTCAGGTATGAAGGCGTACTTTTTTCGGATGATATGCAGATGGAAGCAATCCGGTCATTTTACGGACTTGAAATGGCCATCATACAAACCATTAATGCCGGTGTTGATATCTTAGTGTTTGGCAACAACTCCATTTATGACCCTGAGATTGTCCCAAAAGCTGTTGAAATCATCAAGAATAGTATACAGTCCGGAGAAATCCCGGAAGATCGTATTCATGAATCATATGAAAGAGTCCAAGCATTAAAAGAAAAACTGTCAGATGGGTAAATCATATAGTTATACAGATATTATTTCCGAATACTCAGATGCCCTTCAGCGGATTGAGGACTTGACACAAGCGCCGGAAGACCTCTTTCTGCTCAAACCTGCCCCCAATGTATGGAGTGCAAACGAAATCTTCAGACATCTTAGAAGATTTAATAATCTCTACTTACGTAATATTGATCAGATTATCAGAGATAGCAACAGACCAACCTCCGATCATTCAAGCTTTGAGCCGAAACTGATCTCCAAAGTATTGATTCGATTCATGGAGCCTCCGTATAAGCTTAAAATTCCAACACTGGCTCCGATGTACCCGAAGATTTCCTCTGACATGGGAATGCAGGAAGCCACTTCAGATTTGAGAGAAACCAACCAAATGGCTATCGACTTTTTGGAAGATTTGAGATCAAATCAAGCAGATCTGAATAAGATAAAAGGGTTTCACCCGATTTTTAAAATCCTTCCCATGTCCCTTACCGAGCTTTTCCTGGTAATGTCGGCACATCAAAGACGACACTTTTGGCAGGCAGAGCAAACTCTTTACCGCCTGTCGGGCACCCATTACTAACTGCTCTACTCCTTAACTGTCACATATTTTAAAATTTCGACAACCTGCTGAGGAGTTTGGCAAACAGCCAAGGCGGCCGCATCGACCTCTTTTAAGGCATGTGTATGCTCTTCCGGATGCATCACAATCAACTTTTTCCCAAGTGCTGAAGCGTATCCGGCATCAAATGCAGCATTCCATTGGCGATATTTCTCTCCAAATTTGACTACTACTATATCAGACTGTTCAATTAAGGTTCGGGTGCGAATGGCATTAATCATTCCGCCTTTGTGATCTTTCCAGAAATCCTTCTCCTCTTCACCCAACACATCCACGCCCACATTGTCCGATGCAGGGTGATCTGTCACAGGAGCCGATATTTCTACAGGCAGATTTTCCTTCGCAACTCCTTCCTCAATTTCTTCGCGCCAGTCTGAATGAATCTCACCGGCTAAATAGACATTCCATTCCATTTTTCGACCAATTTTTCTTCACATTATTCTTATTAATTACAACAGGCAGAAATTTCGATTCATTCAACAAGTGAAGCTTACCCACTGGGTAAAACTAAAAACCTCCGAACTTTTAAATCCGGAGGTTTTTAAAAAATCTATTCACCGCGATAGGGAACTCCGTCCGTTATCCAGGCAGGAGCGGGTACGCCTTTCAGATAGTGATCCATGTATTCTTTCATCTTGATCGCATAATCCAATCTGTTCGCCATTTTCCGCAGATGGTGCGGTTCATCGTAGTAGTGTAGAAAAACGGATTCTTTACCGTTACGACGCAACGCAAGATAAAGCTCGATGGACTGGTACCACGGCACAGCTTCATCAGCATCTCCATGCTGAATCATAATCGGAGTATTGATTCGATCTGCAAAGAAGACCGGAGAGTTTTCGATGTAAGGCGCTAAATTCTCCCACATACTCACACCCAGCCGACTCTGAGTCTGTTCATACTGAAACTGTCGAGCAAGACCCGATCCCCAGCGAATACCGCTGTATGCACTGGTCATATTACCCACAGGTGCACCTGCGACAGCCGCGGCAAAAATATCTGTTTGAGTTACTACTTGAGCTGTCAGGTAACCACTCCAGGAGTGACCGTGCAGACCAATCGCGTCCGGATCTGCAACACCCATTTCAATCAGCTTTTGAACTCCCGGCACAAGGTTTTTGGTTGCTGAATATCCCGGAATGGGAACATCAAACCATACATCCGGCAGAAATACAGCGTAGCCGTCACTTGCATACTGCGCAAGATTAGGCCTGTGATTGGTTACGGGTGTATTGAAATCGTGTAGACGCTGCGAAAAACGTTCGTAGTAGTAGATAAACACAGGATATTTTTTATCCGGATCGTAATCTCCCGGGTAGATTAATATTCCCTGAACGGTATCACCATCCATATTCAGCCAGTCAATCAACTCCGCTTCTCCCCAGGCAAATCGATCCAGTAGATCTTCATGCAGATTCGACACTTTAGCCGGATTGCGAAACCGGCGGTCTGCTGCCACCCACAAGTTCGGATACTCCTGATACGTCTCCTGTGTAAACAGAATTGCGTCATCATCCTCTGCAAGAGCCACAATGTTGAAACGTTTATCGTCTTCCATGATTTGATCGGTACCGGTTCGGCCAACACGCGCTTCATAAAATCCGTAGCTTTTATTCCAGTCATGGAACATGGTAAGCAGTAATCGCTCATTTCGTGCATATGTCTCTGTATCCGGATCAAGATCGCGGATTCTGAAAATCCGATTCTCCTCGCGCCCTTCTGTAATTTTAAGCGATTCGCCGGATTGCGTATCAAATTGCCAAATATCGTATTTGTCATTAATCAAAACAGCACGGTCATCATCTGTCCAGCCTGCGATATCGTACGAACCGGATGGCTGTGGACGATCGTTATCCTCATCAAAGAAAGGTGTTTCAATATCCGCTGTGAGATTTCTTGTTGAACCGTTTTCGGTATGCTTCAGATGCCAGTCATCACCGTCAAACCAGGCTGCATATTGCCCGTTTGGCGACAGTGACGCGCCAAATCGCTGCTGCTCCAGAAACTGTTCCGCTTCACCTGATTGCAGATCAACCAGATAGTAATCCCGATAAGTACCATCCCACGTTCGCAGTTTTTGATAAGGCAGATCAGACGAACCCAATGCCTTACCCGGATGATGAACCGGTCCTACATCAGGAATTTCTTTATTGGCGAGCTGAACTGATCTTCCGGAATCTAAATGATATACCGCTGTAAAGAGGTGATTTTTCGTTCTTTCCCAAGTTACCTTCTCCTGTGTTTTGATTTGTGGATCATCCCAATGCCACACTTTGCCTTCAATATCTTTCATAATTCGGTCAATGTCGTACAGATTTTCTACAGTCACAGAGTCCGCCTCCTCTTTATGTTCGTCGAGTGCAACCATCTCGGCATCCATTACACCATAAAAAAGACGGTTTCCATCGTTTGTCCAGGTGAGGTTGTTATTCGACCTCAATCTGAAACCTTCTTCCACATCATCCGGATTCAGATGAGTTTCTAGTTCTCCATTTGCTGCCGTCCAGGTTTGAATGGATGCATCTGAAGGATAAAATTCAAATTCCGGATCAAATGCACTTTCTGTAAATGCCAGAACGGATTCACTGTCATCCCATGTAAGATTTGAATAGAATGAATTTTCACTTCCGGCTATTTTCTGAACTCCTCCGTCTGCTGATTTCAGATCCAGCATGTACAATCCATTCCCCTTACCTGATGTATCCACAACAGAGTAAGCTAAATAGGACGATGTGCTGTCCATCGCTGCTTCGTTCACAAACGGCAACATCTGCTCTCGATTATTCTCCAGATTCAGAATCTGCACCGGCAAACCAATTTCAGAGTTTTTAAACTCACCTTTACTCACCTCTTCAGTTTGATGGTGATTGATCCTTACCCAACGACCATCATTCGAGAAAGAGAAACTTCGTACTTCTTCAAACTCCATTGTCTCTCCTGAAGACGTATTCAGTAGTGCCAAACCCTGTTTAGGGCCATTATTATCAGCATTTTGCGCCTCGATGTACGGAGGCTGAACAAGAGCCCCAACCCATTTTCCATCAGAGCTGATTTGAGGACTTGCACCTCGCTCAATTGAAAACTCCTGGCGGCCGTTCACACTTTTCACCACCACTTCACCATCGCCAACCTCAGGCCAGACACCATATACCACCCAGTTTCCATCATCAGAAATGGTTGGTGATTTGATGTCTTCGAATTTCATGACATCCTCGAAAGTAAACTGTCCCTGAGACTGAGCAGCCTGATTGAGGAAGATCACGGAAAGCATTGTAGAGAAAAGAAGTAGATGTACTGATTTCTGTAGCAATTGTTTTAGCATTGATTCCGGTTTTGTTCTGGTTAACTATAAGAATCTAACAATCGAATATGTAAAAAGATGAATAATTACACGGCTACAAAATACGATATCACAACTATTACGCACGAACGGTTAAAACTTCATCCCACCTTGTTGTGTATCTTGGACTCAGAAACTGTTGTTTCATCTGCCAGGTCTGATCGATCCCGGTGGAAGCCGAATGAAGTGTTCGTTTACCAAATTTTGAATTGATGTGATCTAAACTCTCCATCAGGGATTTTTTTCTGTTTGAGTAATCCACCTCTGAAAAGAGTGAAGTTTGAATCTCGGAGTCCGGCACCAATCCGGTGAGCATCACCCACGCTTTTCTGTATTTCCTCCCTTTCTCAAAAAGTTGTACAGCACACATTCTTGCAACGGAGATCAGTGTGGATAAATCTGCGGTTGGTGTCTGCAGATCCACGCTCAGCCCAAATTTATAGGGTAATCCGGGATTTGAATATTTATCGGTTACAAGGGTTACCGTAATCATCCCGGTCAAGCTGTTCTGTTTTCTCAATTTTTCGGATGCGCGCTCCGTGAATGTTGAAACAGCCTCTGTCAGATCGTTCAGGTCATACACCGGTCTGCCAAATGACCTGGAGCTCAAAATACCTTTTCTCTGATCCACTGCATGTTCAATCTCAAGACAGGAATGGCCACGCAGCTCCCATACCATTCGCAAACCGGTCACTTTCATCTTACTCCGAATCCAGGAGTCGGGCTGCTGAATCAGATTCCAGGCAGTAACTACTCCGTGCTTCTGTAAAGTTTTCGAATAATTTCTACCCACTCCCCAGATTTCAGAAACAGGCGTATTCTTTAGCAATGTTTGATGCTCCCGATGGGAACGAAGAGCCATCACCCCGCCTGAGTATTTATCAGATTTTGCCGATTCATTGGCTAATTTTGCCAACGTTTTAGTCCGGGCCAATCCTACAGAAACCGGAATCCCCGTCCACTGCAAAACCCTTCTCCTGATCTCTTTACCTTTTTCGATGATATCTTGATGATCTCGACCAGAAATTTCCGCAAACGCTTCATCAATGCTATACACTTCCATGTTGGGCGTAACAGTTTGAATGGTCTCCATCACCCGCCGGCTCATATCACCGTATAGTGCATAATTGGAGGAGCAAACCGCAATATTATGACGTTTTACATCGGGGCGTACTTTAAATTCCGGAACTCCCATTCCCACTCCACACTCTTTGGCTTCATTGGATCGGGCAATCACACAGCCATCATTGTTTGAAAGAATCACAACAGGGCGATTTCGTAATGACGGATCAAACACGCGTTCGCATGATGCATAAAAGTTATTACAATCGATCAGAGCAAATGCGGAAGGCATAAGAAATCCTCAGTAGACAAGACTAAACAGCATGGACGATGTGCGTTACTTTACCCCAGATTACTGTTTCGTCGCCAAAACTGATCGGGCGATGACTCCCATCCCCAAGAAGCAGAACCCACTCATCAAATTGCCGTTCTACACGACATATTGTAATCTCTCCATCCAATACAGCAAGTACTAACGAATCATTCTTGGGCGCCAGGGAACGGTCTACCACAAGAATATCTCCGTTATGAATCCCAAGCAGTGAATTCGATTCACCCTCAACCCGGCTAAAAAAAGTAGATGTTGGGTGCTTAACTACATGTTTATGTAAATTCAGCCTGTTTTCCAGATGATCCGTTGCCGGAGATGGAAATCCGGTTTCGTTCACTCCTGAAGATTGAGGTTCCGTTACGGTATTTCCGGGGTAGGCGATAGCTGCTTTCATAGTAATCCATTTAGGTTAACACACATATCCAATATATGTGTGATTAATGTTAAATGACAATTCTTCGTTCATTTTTTTTGGGTAACCTATTCGGTTGGGAAGATTGATTTTAGAAGCTATCGGTACCATTCATTCCAAAAACAGATGTGTACCTACTCAATTTTTGTGCTTTTCCACACATTTAAAATGAAAATTCCTATTTCATAAAATCTGAATTTTAAAAATGTACGCACGTACGTCAGAATTCTGTTATTTTTAACAGTGTAAAATCTGTAACCATAACAATCCTCGATGTCCCTGCTACTCGTATCTAAAAACAGAGATCTAAAACCATACAAAGAAGCGCTGCTTGAGCTCGACCCAAATATTGAAATAGATATTTGGCCGGGCGTCAGCAACCCCGACCGTGTACAATTTGCCGTTGCGTGGCGACATCCGGCCAATCTGTTTGAGAAGTTTCCCAATTTGAAAGTGATTTCCTCTCTTGGCGCCGGTGTGGATCACCTGTTAAGTGACGATACCATTCCCGAATCGATTCAGTTTACCAGAATAGTCGCCCCTTCCCTATCCGGGCAGATGTCTGATTATATTCTCACTGCTGTGTTGAATATCATTCGCAGAACAGACAACTACCTCGACCAGCAGCGAAAGACTGTTTGGAAACCATTGGATTCGCTTAAGAAAGCAGAGATTTCTGTTGGTGTTATGGGGTTGGGCCAGATTGGATCAGAAGTAGCTAAAATACTGGTTAGAAATGGGTTTAACGTCAGCGGATGGTCAAGGACGAAAAAGACGATTGAGGGTGTGACTTGCTACACAAAGGATGAACTCGGCGCTTTTCTTGGCAAAATAAATATTGCTATCTGCCTGCTTCCTTTAACACCCGAAACCGGCGGTATCCTAAACCTCGACCTGTTTAAAGGACTCAAACAGCCGGCTTATTTAATAAATGCTGCGCGAGGTGAACATCTGGTCGAAGAGGATTTGATCTACGCATTGGATACAGATCTCATCCACCATGCAACACTGGATGTTTTTTCTGAGGAACCACTGCCTGAATCCCACCCTTTTTGGGGGCGAAAGAAGATCACTATAACTCCACATATTGCATCGGTGACCGATCCTCAGGAGTCGGCAGAGTTAATCCTGGAAAATTACAAGCGGATGCTCTCGGGAATGGACCTGCTGCATAAGGTGGATAGAGAGGCTGGTTATTAATGTGGCCGGCAGCAGGCACCAAACAGGTAGGATGAGCATATACTTCAAATTCACGAAATTATTAAGATCCTGATTTCTCTACCTCCCCTTAACCCCCTCCTTGCACAGGAGGGGAAGTCCAACCTGAAAATCATTTATCTCACTTCTTAAGGGTGAATTCAATCAACCTGAAAGCGTATCCGGCTACATTTGAAGGATTACTGTCAGCGTTGAAACTGTGCGGTTTCCGATATGATACTCGACGCTGTCAGGACTTCCGCTCCGCTGCAGACGCTTACAGGTCTGTGATGTTAGCGTTGAATAATAATGTGATTACAACTAGACGCTTTCAGGGCTTACCAAACTCGTGGCACGCCTCAAAGTCGTGCCATGAGTAGACAACACTTCCTCATCTGACCGCGGGAAACGGTCTGCCGGGATTTACCTCCTTCGAATCACTCCCGCCGGACGATTCTCATTTATTTCACCGTTCTCAATTACGGCCACTCCGTTTACAAGCACCCACTCAAATCCTTCTGCTAATTGGTGTGGATTTTCAAAATCAGCGGTATCTCTCACCTGCTCAGGATCAAAAATTACCAGATCAGCTGCGAAGCCTTCCTTAATCATTCCGCGCGGGATTTCCACTTTTTCCGAATCACTTAAACCCAGCAATTCAGCCGACTGCCCGTTCATTTTAAATACGGCCTCCTCAAGTGTCAGCAGCTCTTCTTCAACCACATATTTCCTAATAATTTTGGCAAAGCTTCCATATCCTCTCGGGTGGCGCATCGTCGGACTGCCGTCTGAACTGACCATCACAAATGGATCCTGTAAAAATCTCTGCATCACATTTTCATTCATCACAAAATATGCCGCACTTGCTCCTCTCGGTCCGATATCATCAATCAACACATCTTCGAACGGTTTATCCAGCTCTTCAGCAACATCTGCCAGCGTCATCCCTGCCCATGGAGCTGTTCCAAAAAGTGTAGCTTCAGGGCCATTCCTCATGTTAACTCGATTTCTCAAATATTCAGCCAGTTCTTCTCTTCTATCGGCAACAATCTGATCGTAATCTCCCTCTGTAGCCCAGTCAGGAAACACAATGCCGATGCCCGTAAAACTTGCCGCATAAGGATAGACATCTGCCGTAACTTCCACTCCTCGCTCCCGTGCTTCATTCATTACCTGCAGCACATCATC
Organism: Rhodohalobacter barkolensis; assembly: GCF_002834295.1. Taxonomy (NCBI): domain Bacteria; kingdom Pseudomonadati; phylum Balneolota; class Balneolia; order Balneolales; family Balneolaceae; genus Rhodohalobacter; species Rhodohalobacter barkolensis. Next base: position 143,141 of record NZ_PISP01000003.1, read on the forward strand.
CGCCCGTGAAGGGTCATTTCCATATACAATCTTAATATGTGATACGTGAACTTTTGCCCCGGACTTTTCACCCTGTTCAATCAGTTCCCTGATGGACTCTTCAACCTGATCATCATCTTCATTACGTACATGGCTCATTACCACACCATCAAATTCTGCAACGATTTCGCCCAGTGCTGTCAGCTCATCCATCGTGGTATATCGGCCAAATTGATACTCCAGCCCGGTGGACATCCCAAATGAACCGGCCTCCATTGATGATCTCATCAGGGACATCATCTCATCCAGTTTCTCTTCCGGCAGATCCGGCTCTTGCGGTGAGTCCGTCAGTTGGCGAAGCGTCCCGTGTCCTTTAAAATGAAGGATGTTTGGTCCGGTTCCAACCTCATCTACACTTCTCATCCAGCTATCTACATCCTCTACAGCAGCACTTCGCCCATCCTGCCCGAGGCTGATCGAAGTTACGCCCATTGATAGAAAATTTTCGAAATCCGGAGTTTCCAATGGATCTCCATGTGAATGCAAATCAATAAAACCCGGAGCTACAACTCTGCCTTCTGCATCAATGATGGATGCATTGGGGAAACGATCTCTATCTACAGTTCCAATCTCCTTAATAACACCATCCTGGATAAGCAGATCCCCCGTAAACCGATCACTTCCGGTTCCGTCTATTATCGTGGCATTGGTGATGACCGTCGCCTCATCTGATGACGTTGTCTCGGCGCAGGACATTGCATTTAAAACCAGTAAAAGAAACAAGAATGAAAGTGACAGGTGTCGAATTATCATATATGGAAGGGTTTAATTTTGATGCTCACTATTTGTAAATCAGAATATTAGATTATTCTGATTGTATCAAAAATGTTTAAAAGAAAGGTTTTAAAAGGTGTAAACCAATCAACGAAAACAAACGCTTCTATTTATATAGGCAAAAGCTACTAAGCAATAAATAGGTGTTTCACCTATCTATTTAAGGCTTAAAAAAAGACGTAAATTATACGCCTCTGCTCATTTAAAACAGTAATCAATTACTGATTTTACCATTCTGATATGATTACACAAAACGATTTGCTCGATCGCGCGCTGTCTACTGCAAAGATTGGAGTTTGGACTTATCACAAAGACAGTTCCATTTTTCAACTCAGTGAAAACTCAAGGGACATCTTTGGAATCAAGGAGAGCAGACTTTCTGATATAACTGAACTGTTGAACCGTTTTGTATCAGAGCACGATCGGGAACAGTACATAGAATGTCTGAACAGAATTATTGAAGAGAACGAGTCAAAATCAGGGATCTACCAGATTAAATGTTTGAGCGGTGCTACAAAATGGATCCGATGCATTGGTCAGCCGGAAGATGAGAATGGTGATACAGACACAATTTTCGGCACAGTGCAGGATATCACCGATCATATGGAAACTGAACGAAAGCTTGCTGAAACTCAGCACAAGTATGAGTTGATGGCTAAAAACTCATCAGATGGGATTATCATTATCGACAAGGAAGTTACGTCATTTGTCTCCCCCGGGTTTCTAAAACTGATGCGTTACGATACGTTTGAAGATTATATCAAAGCCACAAGCGGATCTCTGAGACCGGTTATTCATCCGGATGACAAACCACGTATTAAATCTGAATTCAAACAAAAAATTAGTGAAAAAGCCGAATCCGGAACCTACCAGTTCAGGGCCCAAACCGGTAATAGTTCATTTATCTGGCGGGAAGACCATGTGAGCTATCAATACGACACCCACGGGCGGTTAGAAAAAACCTATGCGGTTTGCCGGGACATTACGAAGCGTAAACAAACGGAAAAGAAACTTCGCCAGTTGATCGATGAAAAAAACTGGCTGGTTTCCACCATTGTACACGACATTCGAAATCCGATATCAGCAGGCGTTTCGCTAAACAGTATCCTACTCGAAGAGATTGAAGATATTGAGCACAGAAAGCTCATTTCTGCCGCAAATGAAAAGCTGGAATCTGCACTCAATCTTGCAGCAGAGCTCCTTGAAATTTCGTCTCTGGAGGATGAGGGTTTCAGCATCGAGAAAGAGACTATCCAGCCTATTATAATCCTTCAAAGTCTCCAGGATTCTTTTGGAGTGAAAGCTGAAAGTGCAGGAATTGAGTTTGTCATCCAAACTGATTCAGACCTGCCTGAAATGGAGATGAATAAAAGTAAAATGATTAGGGTGTTAAACAATCTGACCTCCAATGCTCTCAAATTTACTCCTAAAGGCGGTAAGATTCAGGTTTCGGCTGCTAGCGACAACCAACACTTGAAAATCATAGTTGAAGATAGTGGTATTGGAATTCCTGGTGAACTGATTCCAAATCTATTTGATAAATTTACGGAAGCAAAACGTGAGGGTCTCCGCGGGGAATCGACAACCGGACTCGGACTCTCTATTGCAAAACAGATCATTGAGCACCATAATGGCTCCATATCCGTTGAAAGCAGTGAAGATAAGGGTACAAAATTCAGTATTCAGTTACCCATCAGATAGATTCAATTTTGATCATCTACTCTCCTTCATTGGTTCTTCCCGATGAAATGGGTTTATTATGGCATGATGTATAGAATTCTATTTCTCTCGATAGCAATTTTATTTCTCTGTTCCTGCACTCGCAAAGATTTAGGGCAAGCTCCTTTGCCCGATAATTACGAGGAACAATTTGCAGATTGGCAAGAAGGCCGGATGGAAAGTCTCACCAATCCCACCGGGTGGATGCGTCTTGCAGGAATGTATTGGCTCGAAGAAGGTGAAAACAGTTTTGGATCAGGAGACCGGGTAGATATCCAGTTTCCTGAAAGTACACTGCCCGAATATGCCGGTGAATTCATTTTAACTAAAGGCAAGGTTCGCCTGCAGGCTGCCGACGGAGTTGAGTTTCAGTACGAAGACGGTACTTTTCGACAAAAGGAGATTTATGATGGGGAGGAAGCACTCAATATTGAGTATTGGTCTCTGGAATGGCTGATAATTGAACGGGAAGATTTGATGGGCATACGCTTATACAACAAGGATAACCCTAAAGTGGATGCCTTTACAGGATTCGACCGATATCCGCTGGATCCTGAATGGCACCTGAATGCTAAATTTGAACCCGCCACCGAAGGCGAAACCATATCCATTGTTAATGTTTTGGGGCAATTGGTTGATACGCCGACTCCGGGGTCCATCGAATTTTCTGTAGACGGCGACGTATATACGCTGGATGCCCTGGAAGGCGAAGACCAGATGTTTCTTATTGTAGGAGATCTTACAAATCAGACCGAGACGTATCAGGCCGGCCGCTATATCTACATCGATTATCCTGAAGAGGGAAGTGACTACACGATTATTGATTTTAACAAAATGTATAATCCTCCCTGTGCTTACAATCTGTTCACAACCTGTCAACTGCCCCCGATACAAAATAGGCTGGACGTTGCAATACCTGCCGGCGAAAAGAGAGCTGAAGGCTGGGAAGGTTTAGAGTAAGATTGGATTTCGATCTCAGAATTTGACTTTAGAAGCCAAATCATAGCTCCTTACCTGAATAGTCTTCTCTTTGCTCCAAACCTATTGTTACTCTTCGGCGACAACTTCAAACCGGACAGACCGGTTCTTCTGCTGACCGGTTACCATATCTTCTACATGAACTTGCAGGTCGTATAAACCCGGAGAAAGCTCAGCCGTTTCAATCTCCAGATCTTCAACTACACGATCGTACTCATTTACAAAATTAAGTGTAAGCACAAATTCGGTTTGATCCGTCAGCACATCTCCGGCCTCATCAACGGGTAGAATTCGGTAGGTCAGTTCAAATTGAGTAAATCCATCATCCCGCGCCTCGAGATTGTAAACCTCAAAATGGAGAACCAGCGTCTCTTCAAATGGAACAACCCGATCGTTAGCAACAATAAACGGAAATGGTTCTGTAAACTGATCCGTTTTTTGATACCCTAAAACAAGGTCGGCCATTTCCAGTGAATCGGCATCGGCATTAAGAGGAGCCGGCTGCCGGTATTGATGCTTACCTAACCCTCTTAGGGCAGGGTTAAATGGTGTTTCATATACGGCTTTGGTATCCGGATTATAGTTCAAAAGTTCTACTGAAGCCGCCTGATTTGACCTTCCGTTATGATCCTGCTCAATAATAGTCCGCGATCGATTTCGATTATCTCCTCTGTCTAAAATCAATGGGGGATTATGGACTTCAGAATCCACAACATTCCATGATTCATCGTAAATTTGAAGCGTGTGATTTAAATCGTAGTAGGTAAAAATTTCACTGATATCCCTTCCATCCTGAAGTTCAGCTGCATTAACATTATATCTTCCACGGTTTCGGTGATAATCAATCAGAAAAGCTTCCCTGGCACTGCTTTCAATAAATGTGAGAATTTTAGGGTTCAGATTTTCATCCAAAAAACGATATTGGTACACATTTAAAGGGATATCCGGTATCTGATCGGCAAAGGTTGACTCCTCTACCGGGGCACTCCCTACTCTTTGATTTAGAATATCAACACTTTCGGATCTGAACTCCATATCAAGTCCGCGAAACGCCTGACCACCCTGTTCTAAAATTCGATCCTGAAGACTGTTCAACCTGGATTCAAAGTAGGAATCCAATTGTGCAAGTTGTTCGTAGTATAGCAGTTGCAACATCAGCGCGGGTGTTAAACCTGCCCTTGTGAACTCAACTCCATCATCCTGCCTTTCTCTTTCCGAATTATAAGCCCGTTCTGGTATAAAATTCTCAATGCCCCGCTGAATTTTAAATTCGTCTGTAATAACGTCTGTACCAAAAACAAAAATCAGGGGTTCTCCCTGGCTTTCTGTAATTCCATCATAAAACCAAATCTCATATTCAGGATATCGGTGAAATTGATAAATAGCATCCTGCAACCGATTTATTTGCACATCCAGTGCAAATTCCTGCTCGTGCTCATCCTCACCCGACATTTCAGCTTGCTCAGTTTCTGCATAGGGATTTACTTGGTTTTGAAGCCAGTTCCGGATGTTCAAACTCTGAAGCGTCAAAATTCCATTTTGAGATCTGTCGGGCTCACCATAGCGGATAAATACGGTTCCGCGGTCATCGGTATTGTAAACTGTATTATTGTTCTTATTGAATCGGTTTTGTGCTTCATTTACTCTCTGCCAATGTTCAATAAGGCGCTCATTGGCTGTCCGGGCCGGTGTCGGATCTGCCTGAACCCAAAATCCTCGCATATCAGAACCCAATTTCTCATTTTCATCTTCCCACCATTCAGTCCACTGCCTGTAGATTCCTTCTCCCACAATGGGTCTCATTCGATCAATTTCTCGCCGAATAGCCACGCGGCTATCCATCCCCTCACCATCCGTAATGGCTCGATAATAGAGTTCTGTTGCCTGCTCATAATACTCCTGTAAATCCCTGTCCGTAACCGTTCTGATATACTCCAGACCAATTCGTGCATCCACACTCCCCTCTTCATCATATGCCTGATACCAAATATCCAGAGCGCGGGTAATATTACTTCTGTAGAGCTCTTCCAGTCCCCGATCGTAGGCACGCTGTGGCTGAGCATGAATCACCTCTGCCAAAATCAGAAAAGTCAGCGCCGCGAACGGGATAGATATGTTTAAAATTTTTTGTCTCATAAGGCTGCATAAATTAACGGATTTTCCACAAAATACCACTCGTGGACTTTGAATTATCCTGATAAGTCAGATTCTTTTTAAAATGAAACCTGAAAGATCGGTAATTACTAAAATGATTTAAGGAGTTTTACCTGATATAATTCCGACAAAAGACTCAAATTTTGTACCTTTCAAACAAATTAAAAACGAATATCTATGGCAGATAATTACCGCGCGTTAACCCGTAAATACAGACCGCAAACTTTCGATGATATTGTATCGCAGGATCATGTAAGCAGTACTCTCAAAAATGCGATCAAGCAGAATCGAATTTCTCATGCTTATATGTTTAGTGGTCCGCGCGGAGTGGGTAAAACGACCATGGCCCGGGTGCTGGCCCGAACCATTAATCAGATTGACAACTCTGTTGACGGAGAGTCGCTTAATCAGACCCTGAATATTGTAGAAATTGATGCCGCCTCCAACAATAAGGTTGAGGATGTTCATCAGCTCCGCGAAACAGTTCGGATTCCGCCTCAGAACGGCCGCTATAAAGTGTTTATCATCGATGAGGTTCACATGCTGAGTAAGCAGGCTTTCAACGCCCTGCTCAAAACACTCGAAGAACCTCCCTCTTATGCCATATTTATTTTTGCCACAACAGAGCCACATAAGGTCCTTCCAACGATCCTTTCCAGGGTTCAGCGCTTCGATTTTAAGCGAATCAGCGTAAACGAAATTGTTCAGCGACTGAAAGGAATCTGCGCGGATGAGAGCATCACCATTGATGATGAATCCCTTCATATCATTGCAAAAAGAGCAGATGGTGCACTGCGCGACGCTCTCGGTTTAATGGATCAGGCCATTGCTTTTTGCGGAACAACCATCCAGCATGATGAACTTCTGCAGGCGCTGAATGTTGTTGGCCACGATCAACTGTTCGAATATACCGATGCCATCCAAAAACAGGATGCCAGTGTTGGTCTTGAGCTGATTGACCGTTTGATTAAAAATGGTGTGGATATTCAAGAGTTTTTGGTGTCGCTTACAGAACACCTCCGCAATCTGTACGTTTCCAAACAATCAAACAAAATGTATCTGGTTGAAGCCACCGAAGATACCAAACAGAAGTACAGGGAATCCGCTAAACACTTCTCTGATGATGAGTTATTGCGAATGCTGCATCTTGTAAGCGAAGCTCAGATTAAGATCAAAGACGTTCAACAACCACGGGTTCATTTTGAAATCCTGATGTTGAAGTTGATCCACATGGGCAGAACCAAGGAGATCAATCAATTGATCAGCGGACTGGAGCAGTTAAAAAAAAACGGCAGCAGTCAGATAACCGCTAACGGTTCGCAAATAAACAACCCAACTCCTTCGTCAGACTCAATTTCCGAAAGTTCAGTAAGTGCCCATGATAATTCAGAGGAGAATTCACATTCTTCATCAGATAAAGCTGAAATATCAGAGAAACCGGCTTCTGAACCGGAAAAAAAAGTCAAAGCTGAACCCAAACAGAGTAATCCTGTACAATCAGAATCTGCGCCTCACCCGGCTCAACCGCAAACTTCCACAATTGTAGAAGAAGCGCCTGAAGAGGAAGATACCGAAGAGGACTTTCTAACAATACGTCCATCCCTGGGATATGTGAAAGGAATTAGTTCTTCAAACGGAGAAGAAGTCAAAACTGAAGGTAAGAAAGAAGAACAGCAACCAAGCAGCACAGATCACATAAACACATTAGAAGAGGTTGAAGCTTGCTGGAAATCTTTTCTCAATGTTGTGAAAGAGAGTGCTCCACAAATGCTCTATTTCCAGATTTTACGCTTTAAGCTGAAAGAGTTGAAAGGGTCGACTCTCATTGTAGCTGTCGACAATGAGTTTGCCACCAACCTTGTTGATGAAAACCAGCAGCTGCTCTCATCTCTGTTCAAGCGTTTAACAGGAACCTTCATTCGGTTTTCTTGTACCGTAGAACAGAACGATCAAAAGAAAAAGGAATCTATCAGCCCTTACGAGCGATTTAAGGAGATCCAAAAAGAGGACCCAAACCTCCGTACCATTGTAAATCTGTTCGGGGCTGAACTTGAGTACTAATATGATTTAACATTTAATCGGCTGAGCCATAAACATTTTTAGTCCGATTTATGTTACTATTCAGACAAACTGAGAACCACGAAAATCAATTTAATTATGAGTGAATTTAATATGGCCGATATGTTTGGAAAGCTTAACGATATGCAAGCCAAAGTGAAAGAAGCACAGGAAAAACTTGGCGAAGTTACCGTTGAAGCTGATGCCGGCGGCGGAATGGTTAAAGTTAAAGCTAACGGTAAACGGGAAGTAATCAGTATTGAAATTGATAAGGATGTCATCGACCCGGAAGACAAGGAGATGCTTGAAGACCTGGTTGTTGCCGGTGTAAATAAAGCTCTTTCAAAAGCTGAAGAAGCAGGAAAAGAGAAAATGCAGGATGTATATAAAGATATGCTGCCCGGCGGCGGAATTCCCGGCATGGATATGAGTAAATTTGGCCTTTAAACATTTTTATGAAGGAAGGGCTTTGAGTTTGAATAAATTCCAAACCTTGTGTCCGACAATGCCTGTCCATCCATCACAACGAAATTTAACTGATGCAAATAACTTCTGAAGTATTAGAGCGTGCAATTGAAGAGCTGGCAAAACTTCCGGGAACCGGACGTAAATCTGCACAACGAATTGCCATTCATCTTCTTAAGCAATCTGATGAGCGTGTCTTAACCCTTGCCGATTCCCTGGTTCAACTCAAGAAATCTGTAAAACGGTGCTCTGTTTGCGGAACGATCACCGATGAAGACCCCTGTTCTATCTGCAGTAATCAAAAGCGAAAAACAGGTGTAATCTGTGTTGTTGAGGAATTTCAGGATGTTTACATCATCGAAAAAACAAACGAATTCCGGGGCCGATACCACGTGCTTGGCGGAACCATCTCTCCTTTGGATAACATCGGACCGGATGACATCCGAATCAAAGAGCTGCTGGAGCGGCTTGCCAATGACGATGAACCGGTGGAAGAAGTTATTCTGGCACTAAATCCTGACGCCGAAGGTGAAGCCACCTCCTACTACATCAATAAATTACTGCTCAATTATGATGTAAATGTCACCCGAATTGCATACGGAATTCCAATGGGAACGGAGCTGGAGTTCATCGATGAAGCAACTTTGAGTCGCGCTTTTGCCAGCCGTACATCCTTCTAACTTTAATCAAACGTCTATCCTATCACAAAACCTGATACCATCATGTTAAAAATTAAACTCGTACTACTTCTTGCAGCAACTCTGCTGTTTACCACATTTTTACCAACCAACAGTTCTGCACAAAAAGCAGGTTATTGGCAGCAAGCTGTAGATTATGAAATGGACATCGACTTTGATGTAGAAACCAATCGCTATCAAGGCCATCAAAAACTGACCTATCATAACAACTCTCCGGACACCATCGACCGGGTTTTCTACCATCTCTTTTTTAATGCATTTCAGCCAAACAGCATGATGGATAAGCGATCCAGAACGATAGCAGATCCGGATCGCCGAGTACGCGACAGAATTTATCACTATGATGAAACTGAAATCGGTTATCAGAAGATTGACTGGATTAAACAGAACGGCGAAGAAGTAGAGTTTACGGTAAAAGGCACCATCATGGAAGTTCACCTGAATGAGCCTATTGAGCCGGGTGAAAGTGTGGTATTCGAAATGGAACATGAAGCACAGGTCCCGCTCCAAACCCGACGGTCGGGTCGCGATAATGCAGAAGGAGTACGTTATTCCATGTCTCAATGGTTTCCAAAAATTGCAGCTTATGACGAAAATGGCTGGCATGCGAATCCATACATCGGGCGTGAATTTTATGCTCCATTTGGAACTTTTGATGTAAAAATTCACATCGACAGGGATTACGTAGTTGCAGCCGGTTCCATCCTTCAAAACCCGGAAGAAGTTGGTTATGGTTACGAAACTGCTGACATGCAGGTGAATCGACCTTCAGGTGAAAAACTGACCTGGCATTTCCAATCCGAAGATGTTCACGATTTTATGTGGGCTGCCGATCCGGACTACACACATACTACAGCACAGGTACCCGGCGGACCGCTTCTTCGATTTTTCTATCAGAAAGAAACAGTAGCAGAAAATGCACCTGAAGAGCGGCAAAGTGAACTTCTCGCCAACTGGGAAGCTCTACCTGAGTATACCGTTAAGTCATTTCAGTATATGAGCGAAAACTATGGTGATTACGCATATGATGAGTATATCACTATTCAGGGTGGAGACGGCGGAATGGAGTACACTATGGGTACACTCATCACCGGAAACCGAAATCTACAGAGCCTGGTTGGAGTAACGGTTCATGAATTTGTCCATGCCTGGTACGAAGGTGCGTTGGGTAACAACGAGACAAAAGATCAGTGGATTGATGAAGGATTTACAAGTTATGCATCTTCGTTCATCACAAATCATCTGTTCAATGATGGCGAAGGTGATCCGATGCTCTCTCGCTATAACGGCTATTATCGAACTGTCGAGGCAGGAATTGAAGAGCCGATGCACATTCATGCCGACCATTATGTAACCAACGCCGCCTATGGAATGGCTAGCTACACAAAAGGAGCAATGTTTCTCCACCAGCTTGGATACGTGATTGGTGATGACGTACTGAAAGAAACCCTCAACCGATTTTACGAAGAGTGGAAGTTCAAACACCCAACCGGTTACGACTTTCTTCGAATTGCTGAACGGGAAAGCGGAATGATTCTGGATTGGTACTACGAATATTGGGTTGAAACCACGAAAACCATCGACTACGAAGTATCATCCGTAGAGGATTCCGAAAATGGAGCCGTTGCCACACTTAATAGAATCGGCCTCATGCCAATGCCGTTGGATATAGAAGTTGAATTTACTGATGGATCCATCAAACACTACTATATCCCGATGCGAATAATGTGGGGACAGAAAGAGAATGAGTTCCCTGAAGTTGAACGTGTTGTTGTTGAAGACTGGCCATGGGTGTTCCCGGATTATGAGTTGTCTATTGACCGGAAACCGGATGAAATCTCCAGAATCGAAATCGATCCATCCGGAAGAATGGCCGACATCGACCGATCTAACAACGTTTGGGAACAGAGCAGCGATAATTAATAGAAATTTCATTATAACCTTTAAGTAACAGAATAGACTGTCCGGTTTGGACAAAAGCTTTATGTCTAATAAAACAGAAGACTACGGGAAAAAAGCAGTAGAAGCGCATAAAAAGTATGGCGGTAAAGTTGCCATACACTCCAAAATGCCGCTCGACACACAGGAAGATTTAAGTATTGCTTACACACCCGGAGTAGCACAACCGTGTCTCGACATTTCAGAAAACAGGGAATTAGCATACGATTATACCAATAAGCAGAATACCGTTGCTGTGGTAAGTGACGGCTCTGCCGTACTTGGTTTGGGCAATATAGGGCCGGAAGCGTCCATGCCTGTAATGGAAGGAAAAGCCGTACTGTTTAAAAAGTTTGCTGATGTTGACGCTATTCCAATCGTACTCTCTTCACAAAATACTGAGGAGATTATTACCGCTGTTAAAATGATTGCCCCAACATTTGGAGGGATCAACCTCGAGGATATCTCAGCTCCGAGATGCTTTGAAATAGAAAAACGCCTCAAAGAAGAGCTGGATATTCCCGTAATGCATGATGACCAGCACGGAACGGCAGTTGTAACACTCGCCGGGATCATTAACGCGCTGAAAGTGACCGGAAAAAAGTTTGAAGATCTGAAAGTGGTCATCAACGGAGCCGGCGCTGCAGGAATGGCTATCATCTACTTACTGAGAGAGGTCGGTGTAAAGCAGATCATCATGTGCGACAGCCGGGGGATCATTCATAAAGATCGCGGCAATCTCACATCTGTAAAAGAAGAAGTAGCTAAGATCACGAACGAAAATCAGCTCGAAGGAGATCTTGAAGATGCCGTTCAAAACACGGATGTCTTCATTGGAGTCTCTGTTCCCGGTGTTTTAACACCGGATATGGTTCGAAGCATGAATGATGATCCAATCATTTTCGCCATGGCTAACCCGATCCCGGAAATTATGCCTGCAGAAGCAGTTCAGGCAGGGGCCAGAATTATTGCCACGGGTCGATCAGATTTTCCAAATCAGATCAACAATGTGCTCGCATTTCCGGGAATCTTCAGAGGATTGCTGGACGCGCGCGCATCTAAACTGACTAACAAGATGTACATTGCCGCAGCGTATGCCATCGCTGACGTTGTGAAGGAACCGAATGAAGATAAAATCATACCGGGACCTTTTGATGAAGGAGTTGCAGAAGCTGTTGCAAAAGCGGTGAAGAAATCTGCGATAGACAGTCCATAAATCTAAACTGGATTAGAAAGTATGAAAGGCAGAGCTTAGACTCTGCCTTTTTTGTGTAAATCTTTTTTAAATCTACTTAAGGAACAATAAAACCTAATTATCAAATTGATGATAAATTTTTCTAGTTTTTATCTATTGTTCTGGAACTGATTCTTTATTAAGACTCTTTGAATAAATTGAGTTCGTTAAACGACCATTTATCTGATCATGCTACTAGCATATATCAATTCATTAAAACACCCTATGACAATTCATCATTAAAATATCATTGTAAGAAAATCGAAATAAGCTGCATCTAATTTAAACAGTTCTGTAACACAACGGAATAATGTATTCTTATCGAATAAATTTTATACAGCTTTTTTTTCATGGAAAATAAAATCACTCTATTAGCTTTCAGCACTTTTATAATTTTCCTTTTAATTTCTTGTATTTCAAATGTAGATACTGAAAAAACTGCATTTGTACATTCTTGCACAAGTGAAAATTGGGACGTTCCATGCCATCAAGTTGTTGATGGAGGATCTGGGAAAGATGGTATTCCTTCTATTGAAAACCCAAATTATTCATCGATTAATGATATACATTTTTTACGTGATGAGGATCTTGTATCCGGTATAAAAGTAGGTAATGAAATTATTGCACATCCTAATATTATCATGTTTTATCATGAAATCGTAAATGATGTTATAAACGACATTTCTATAACATTTTCGTATTGCCCATTAACCGGTTCAGCAATTGCTTTTGAAAGTCTTGTGAATGGTAAATCCACTACGTTTGGAGTATCGGGATTGATCCATAAAAATAATCTCATTTTATATGATCGTTTAACCGACAGTTATTGGTCTCAAATGATTTCAGAAGGAATAAATGGAGAACACCGGGGAACAAGTCTTGCCACAGTAAAGGTTGTTGAAATGACATGGAAAGCCTGGAAAGAAGCTTTTCCGGATTCTAAAGTTTTAAACAGAAATACAGGTTTCACCCGTGATTATACAAAATACCTGTATGGTGAAGATTATATGACTGATAATAAACGAATTCTATTCCCTGTTCATAATGAAGACATCCGATTAGAACCAAAAACACTTGTTCACGGAATCCGCACATTTTCTAACGCAAAAGCTTATCCCATCTCAGGATTTTCAGAAAGCATACAGGTGATAAATGATAATTTAGGGCAGATGGAAATAGTAGTTGCAGGCAGCTCTTCATTACACTTTACAGCTTCTTTTGAAAGAAAAACGAATGATGATCAACTTTTAGAATTCGAAGCAGTTAAAAATAGTTTTCCTATTGTAATGAAAGATCAGGAGAACAATACATGGAATATATTCGGGGAAGCTGTAAGTGGAGATCGTAAAGGTGAAAAGTTAACTCCTACAAATGGCTATAATGCTTACTGGTTTGCGTGGGCTGATTTTTTTCCAGGAACTGAAATACATCTAAATTTTTAAACACCAGTGTTGAAAGAAGAAGCCCGAACTTTCAAAATTCGGACCTCATTGTTACTTATTATTAAGTATTATTTTTAATTTAAAATAGTTTTTTGTGCAATTTTGTGGTTGTAGAATTTAAACAGTGCCATCATAATGCCCCACTGCATTAATACTGTTGCAACAGAAAATGTACTAAGGGGGTTGTACCATGTTTCGGGGGCATAAATAGCAGCACTCAGGTAAATCCACCACACGAGCAGTGTGATCACTTCAACAGGTATCACATACTTTATGATAGCAGTCCACCACTTTCCAAGCTTAACTTTACTTTCATCTGTATTCACAAGAGTATTTCTGAATTTATCTGCTCCAAATGTAATCACCGCGAACGAGATAAATCCACCCGAAACCATCAGGCCAACACCCCACACGAAATCCTGATTAGCAAAAAATTCCAGATTCATTGCTGAGGGAAGTCCAAAAAGAAATCCGGTTGCACAAACTGCAATGGCTGCTTTTTTCCGAGTAATTCCCATATCAATAAATACCTTTGTAGCCAGCTCAATCATGGAAATAAGCGAACTGAAAGCTGCAAATGTTAATCCAAGGAAAAACAGGATTGCCAGAATTTTACCGCCTGCCATTTCGTGAAACAACTGCGGCATCCACATAAATGTTAATCCTGTACCTGCAGGTCCGGCTGTTTGCATTACGTTCAGAATTTCTCCGTCAGTCATTTGACTTCCCAGAGTTCCAAATACGGTTGAGAAAATTATCAGAGCTGCTACGAGAGATACGATATTATTACCAATGCCTGTTTGCAGGGCCGTAATTGTAATATCATCACGCTTTCGCATATAAGCTCCATAAGTTAGTATCAGACCCCAAGCTGCACCGGTATCCCATGCATTTTGTGTAAGTGCCTCCAACCATAAACGCGGTTGTTTCAGGGTTGCCCAGTCAGGTGTAAACAGATATAAAACACCGGCTCCACTGCCTTCAAGAGTCAGTGCCCTTACCAAAGCTATGATTAATACAAGCAGCAGTGAAGGAATTAAAATTTTGTTGATACGCTCAATGCTTTTAATCCCTTTAATAATCACAAGTGCACCACAAAACATAATTAACGCATGAAATACAGATGGAAGCATAGATCCCTGAAATCCGTTCCATACTGCATCGGCCTGTTCCACACTTTCAGGCAGTGCAGAAAATATTGATTCAATTAAATAATAAAGGCACCATCCAGCAACCACACTGTAATAGAACATAATGGCAGTAGCTACAAAACCAACAAATGAACCGGCCCAGGCAAATTTTTCACCGACCAGTTTAATGAATGACCCTACAACACCCTTTCGGCCATTTCGCCCAATTCCATATTCAGCAATAATGAGCGGAATGGACCATATAAATAAAAATGTAACCCAAGCAATAAGAAAAGCTCCCGCCCCATCGTCTCCACCCTGTTGAGCTGCTATACGAGGAAATCGCCAAATATTCCCTGTACCAACAGCAATTCCCAGTACACTTAAAATTAATCCCCATTTAGTAGCAAATCGTTCTTTATCCGACACAGGTTAAATTAGTTTTTATTGATATTTTATCTTCGCATTAATAAAAAAGATGCTTTTATTTTTTGAACATGGTAGTGAAAATGAAGAAGATGTTTTCTTTTCTTTCCATGAGTCGGCGTTTAAAATAGGGAAACCACATCGTACCATAAGGTACATACACCCGGGTATTGTATCCATCATTGGTAAGCTGTTCCATGGTCTCTTCACGAAGACCGTATAACATCTGAAATTCAAATCGTGCCTTCCCGATTTTATTTTCAACAGAATAATCTTTCACCCAGTTAACAAGCTCATCGTCATGTGTAGCAATACGAGGATAAGATGTTTTATCAAGAAGTACTTTTGAATATTCTTTAAATGCTTCCCTGATATCCGACATTTTTTGCAGCGCCACGCGTTCCGGCTCATTATAAGCACCCTTGCATAATCTTACATCCGCCCCCAGTTCTGCTAAATCATTTATGTCATCTTTTGTTCTGTGAAGGTATGCCTGAATGACTATCCCTACGTGCTTTCCGTATTCTTTAAATACTTCTTTAAATACATCAATAGTTTGTTGCGTATAATCTGAACCTTCCATATCAATTCGTACAAATGAATCGGATTTTCGGGCTTCATCAAGAAGTTTGTAAAGATTATCTCTACAGTAAAGTTCGTCTATATCCAGACCAAGCATGGTCAGCTTTATGGAGATTGTACTTTTCAATCCGGCAGAGTGTATATCATTCAAAAGACTGATATACTCATTTACAGTCTCGTCTGCTGTTGTTTTTAGTTTAACATTTTCACCGAGAAGATCGAGTGTTACTTTAATTTTTTTTTTGTTGAGTGCTTCAATTTTTGGAACAGCAGATTTAAAAGTCTCACCTGCCACAAATCGCTTTGCAAGAAAAAAAGGTAATTTCATATTTAGATATTTGGGCTATACTTCAAATCAGTTTTTACACTGATTTACAAGATAGTCACCGTATGATTTTATGTAATTATTTATAATCAGCCGGCTTGTCTATTAAACACACCGGCTGATATGTTTAATAGCTTATTAATACCTAGCCGGAGCCCCGTTCTCCGGTGCAGATTTTCTAATGAATTCACGAATGTGTTCATTAGAAGTTTCAAGGTCAGGCCTGCGAAGATACATCATATGCCCGCTTTCGTATCCTTCAAAAGAAAACCTATCTTTCATTTTTCCGCTGGGATCAATATTCCACATTACATATTTAGCTGTGAAATAATCTGTGGCTCCGTCAAAATAACCGGACTGAACCATAACATTCAGATAAGGATTTTCCGCCATTGCACCACGCAACATTTCACCGGTAGTGTTACCATCTCTGTTCCAAGGGCGTACCGGGCCTGATACATAATACTGCAGTTCTGTTTTGAAACCCAAAACGTCACGAATGTAATGATTTATAGCCGGCGTAAACGAATGTTTCCAGGAAGAATATTCTGCCGGGTAATCGTACCGTTCGCCGCCATCTTCCCTATCAATTCCTTTGTACCGGGAGTCCAGCCTGCCAATCGTATGCCCTTCATCCCGCAACAACTCTTTCCAAAATGCTGATGCCGGTACGGCCAGGTTATAATTCCGGACAAACTGTTCGGATAACCCTGAATAGTAAGCAACTTGTGATGCAACCTCTGATTTCCGGTCTTCATCAATAAAACCACCATATGTCAACGCAGGTAAAAATTCCTCAACCGTATATTCTTCAACTTCATCCAAAAGATCCGTCAACTCTCTGTTTTGAAGTTCTGGCGGCAACTGTTCGTGATACCAGGCTGTGGCTGCATAGTAGGGAAGCTTCAAAACGGATGCTCTTGGCGTTGGCCCTTCAGGGTCCATTCCAAGCCCGGTTGGTGACACCAGTATCACCCCATTTAAAAACATCCAGTGGCTACCCTGAAGCTGCCCAGCCAGTCCCGACACCCTTGGAGTACCATAACTCTCACCAATCAGGTATTTCGGAGATCTCCATCTTTCTGCCCGCGAAACAAAATTATCTATCCATTGGGCCAGATAGGTAATATCTTCTTGCACTCCAAAGAACTGTTCTCTTTTTCCCTCATTCAGTATTCTGGATAAGCCTGTGTTCACAGGATTTACGAATACAATATCGGCAACATCAAGTATTGAGTGCGGATTATCTTCCACTCCATATGGCTGAATGGGATATCCTTCATCATCAATGATTAATTTTTTGGGTCCGGTATATCCTAAGTGCATCCATAATGACCCCGCCCCTGGCCCTCCGTTGAATGAGATAAATATAGGGCGTTCTTCATCATTATCTACATCCGTTCTTTTGTAATATGTATAGAAGAGAGAAGCTATAATTTCATCTTCTTCACCATAAACCGGTTGTGTTCCTACATCCACCTGGTACGGAACATTTTGACCTTTAATCATTACTTCATCAAATGAAGTAATCGTGGTATCTGCCGGCAGAACTCTGTCCTGTGCATGCAGGTTTAGTGCTGTAAAACTCATCAGCAAAAGCATCCATAGCAATTTGCTGTGATATTTAATTTTCCTTTTTGATGTACCTTTTTGAATCATAATAAATGCGATTTTATTTTTTTGTTTTGATGTAGAGTTCTTTTAAAAATCAGGTCCGAGTGGAACAGGTAAATTTTCCGCTTCACTTCGGATTATATTGGCTTCATCATCTCTGCCCTGATCCTGTAACAGATCTGCAAGATGAACCCTGGCGCTAATATGATAGGGTGTATGAGAAAGAGCTGTTTTAAATTCTGATTCTGCCTGTTCGGCGTTTCCGGCAAATTTAGCAAGATATCCGCGAGTATATGATATCTCGGCTATTTCTACCGGTATATTTCCTTCTAAATTCTCAACAATTGCCATACCCTTTTCTAACTGATCGATATTTGCATACATTCGTGCCAGCAATAATTGATCATCCAGGTTCAAATCCATTTCCTCTGCAGTTTCTACAACTTCATCTACACCTGACAGATTATCCCGGATGATGTTTATACGCGCAATTCTGAGCTGATAATCCATTCGATTTTCGTTTGCCGATGCCAGTATTCCCTGGCCTTCTTCAAGCACGCGTAGGGAGTTATCAAGATCACTCATTCGGTAAAGCAAGTCAGCAAACATTAATCTGTAACCAAAGTTCTGTGGATTTTGAGCAACCAGATCTGAAAAGAAATCTGATACTTCAGCTGAATAACCAATCTGACTTCTCAGATTTCGGGCAAATGCATCGGCAGCTTCTTTACGGTCTCGTAGATAGGTAGATATTTCCGGACCATTTTCTGCATAATATTCGGCTGCCTCAATAGCTTTATCGAATCTTCCGTAATCTCTGTAGCGCTCCCTCAGCCGGCGGTTTACATTAGCTTTTTCAGCCAGATCATTATCAATATCGTATGCATGCTGCAGCAAAGGTACCTGTTCTTCCAGTGCTTCATCGAATGTTTTTCTCCCCTGGAGTGCTTCCCGGTGAATAATAAACGCTTCTGTAGAGTACACAGGCCCATAGCTTTCATCAATCCGAGTGGCTTCATTCAATTTGTCGCGGGCTGCATCAAAATCTCCCAATTCTGCATACACTTCAGAATACTCCAGCAAAGAAGGCTGATAAGTGATGCTGTACGTCAGTGCCGTATCGAGATATGCGGCTGCAAGTTCTAAATTATTACCCCGAGATCCCTCTGCAAGTGTCAGATAGGTCTGGGACCAGTTATCATTAAACAATTGTGTTTCTCCCGCAACATAATCCTTCTGTTTTTGCAGCAGCGAATCCAAAAATGCGTAATAATCAGGATCTTTTCCCCTGATATACTCCCTCGTATTCATAGATTTATGATTCAGCGGGTGCACCTTTTTCTCCGATAGAAATCCTGCATATCCCTGGGCAAAAAATTCCCCTTCATTGTTGTTTGCGTAGTAATCTAATGTGCGGTTGTTTTCCCGGGCTTTGTGGTAAAGTGCCCGGATTCGGCGACTTTCCTTGTCCGTTAATATTCTGCCGTGATACAGGTGAGCATACTCATGAGCGAGTACATTTCGCTCCCAGTGTGCTCCTCTTTCCAGATACTCAAAACCCGTTGCACCACTTCCCACTCCGCGAATATCCATCCACTGACGATTATCAAATGTTGTTCCGTGCCTGAAGTAATTTCTTCCCATTGCTTCAGCCAAATCAATGTGCAGTGGCGGAATGGCAAAATCAGAATCCAGTTTATCAATCAGCGGCAGGTAAGCTTCACTTGGGCCAATCTGCTGGGCAATCATTTTGGTTACACGATCGCCCGGATAGTATTTAGCATCTTTAAAAATATTGTAGAACTCTGAACCCTCTTCTGGTACTTCTGTAGTATCAATTTCTTGCTGGAGTTCTTCAAAACCATACAGATACTCAAACTGTCTTTGTTTGATGACTGCAGCAAGTCCATTATGAGCCGGGCCATAGTTTTGCTTGCGTTCCAGAATAGTTTCAAATGTTGTTTGAGCCAAATCCAGGCGGGCATCTCTGTCCATATCATAATACATATAGTAAATAGAGCCGCGCGTCATTGTAGGCAAAACAGATTCTGGAAATTCATCTTCAATTTCATGTGTTAATGCAATTGCCTGATCTAAATCTTCCTGCCAGATCAACTCTTCGACCTGGTCCAGCCGTCCCCGAACGTCATCGTCCGTAGGATGTGCATAATCAGTATATGTGAGGTTCGTGTGGCCGTTTCCAAAATGCCAGTGAGCCAGGTAGTGAAGTGGATTGATTTCGAATGCGATGTTCCAGTGAGCTGCCATATCATCAAGCAGTGTGGCGTCCACCCTTCTCCAGATAGCGTAACCGTAACTGAAACGGGCATCAGCGTTGAATGGATTGATACTCAGTGCTTTTCTTAGTGACGGTTCAGCTGCAGCAGGATTCTGATCCCAAAACCTTGCCTCAGCCTCCAAAAGATAACCGCCGGCATCATCTGGATTCCAGTTCTGAACTTTTTGAGCCCATTCCAGTGCCTCATCATAATCCCGGTTTAAGAGTGCAACTTGCCCGTGAATCAATGCGGCTCCGGCATCACGGCTGTCTTCTGAAAGTAATTCTACTGCGATCTCATCAGCCTCATCCAACAACCAGGCCTGTATTTTTAATTTTGCATTCAGCAGATGAGAATCGCGATTTTCCGAATCGGCTTCAATCAACCGATTAACAATTTCTTCTGCATCTGAGTACCTATGCTGCTTGAACAGTAGATTTGCTTCTGCAAGCTGATGGGATTCTTCTGTATTTTCATCAAGAAAAGCCCGGAGATCTTCCCAAAGGCCTAATTCAATTAATCTCATCAGTTCATCATTACCAGGATTTTGCTCCAAAGCAGCCAATGCCTGTGTGCGTTCCTGGTCAAGCATTTCCCAAGCCTGAGAGGTATCATCCACGTAGGGTGCAATTTCAGATCCGCATGAATTAAGTAGCAGCGCTGACAGAATAACTACTGGCAGCTTAATAAAGGAAAGGTTCAAATAATTTGAAATCATAAAGAAAAATGTTTTATCAATATTATGTTAAATACTTTTCAACTATTCACTTATTAAACATCAGCCTTTCAATTTGCCTGAAAGTCAGATATCCGTATGTGAGAAGATTATCATTGAAGTTTTTCAATGTATAATGTTCACCCATTCGTTGTTTATACTCATTTCGCAACTCAATAATTTCCATCTCCCCGATAATTTCTCTTCCGGGCGGATATGGAGTCTGGCTGTCACGCTGAACTTCTATAAATGCATTCGTAGGTTCCATTCCAATTTTTTCAATGTAAGCGTCAAGGGCTTCGTCAAAGGTCATTTCACCGAGTGACATTTTCAGCTTCGTCACAATTCGCTGCACACGCCACATTCTCATTTGCAGTCTTGCCATCCGTGTTTTCAGCGCGGTTATATAATCCAGTCTGTCGTCATAATACCCCTCCTCTTCGAGCATTCTTTCAAGATAAAATGACCAAGCCTGCCCAAAATACGGGGCTCTGAAAACCTTTCTCATAGGTCGCTCAACATGTTCGCTTGCTGCAGCATCCTGCACATTATGCCCGAGCCATTCGTGATAAGAAATTACATGTGTCCAGTAAGGATTATAAGACTTGATTCTGCTGGATTTTTCTTCAGAACTTAATCTGTCCTCCAAAGGAGTTAATATATAGTAGCCTGATTGCCTGCCTGCAACTGTTGGACCGCCTGTAGCCCCGCCAAACGATAGGGTTCTCCGAGCCATAGGGGGGGTAATTCTGGCGCCGTAATCGATGTAATCAGGAATTGTAACTACGTGGTCGCCTTCACTTTTCAGCCAGTCACTTGCCATATCAACAAAACTTTGTGCCATAGGCAATACTCCTTCCCATGGTGGAGCTTCTTCTTTCATATTTTCCCAGACTGTGTGCAAATCTCCGGATGGGTGAATGCTATCAGCAAGCGCTTCCATCTCAGCCATTACACTTTTTTCTTCCTCAAGTGCTACCTGCAGCATGGATTCTACCGTATAATGAGTGAGTTCTTCCTGGTTATGAATAAAAAAGTTTATATGGTCTGGATCCCAGGCCGCACTTTCAACTGAACGCGGCAATAATACATCATCAAGCCATGTTTCGAAATCAATAATAGCTTCATAAGCAATTTCGGCCGATGCAATCAACTCATTCTTTAATTCAGCATTATCTACAACTGCATTAGGCACATAATCCTGCAACATTAACTTGGCATAGTAAATCTGGTAGAGGGTATTTTCAGTCCATACCCGGGCTGGCTCTGTCAGATTTTCTTTTCCATTTTCTAAAATTTCAGGCAATCTTTTCAGCTCATCAATAGCACGTTGAACACCTCGATCGGCAATTGCCCCCGGTCTTATAAAAAGTCTGTTTGTAGCTCCAAGAACTATATATGATACCGGGTGAAGTTTGTAGAGTTCTACGTTTTCAATTTCATAAATATTTGTTTTCAGGTGTGACTGTAACAATTCATAATCTACCTGTTCGTCGAGTCCAAGTTGAGCATAGCCAACATCCTGTAATTCTTGTTCGATGTTTTTATATGCTTCAAGCGCTCTTTGGTATTCAGATTCGCTTTTGGTGGGAACAGAAATTTGAGAAACTTTGCTGACTAAATCAGTTAGTTTTGCTGAATCCTCATTAGACTGGGCATGCAAAGCACCGGACAGAACAAATAGTGCCATCAATCCGGTAATTGTTTTTTTATAATTAATAGTCAGCATGATTTTAATCATAGCAGATATTTTAAGCTTAGCATTTTAAACGATGTTTAATAAAAACCCTCAAACCGCTGCCGAAATAATTAAACGGTAGCGGCCCAAGAGTCCATCAACTTAAAATTGAAATACAAACACTGTATTTTATTTAATCCGTTAAAAACGGGCTATTCATAATGTTTTCTTTCGGCACACCATCCTTAGATTCTTTAACCATTCGGGCAACCTCTTCCATCAATTTGGCATTTTCATGAACCACACCGGCTTTAATTGTATGGACTATTCCTTTAGTCCGGTACATTTCACCATTTTGATCCGTATTAATGGAACCAAATGAGTACAGGTTTCTCATGTTTTTCATTGGGCTTTCATCCACGATAATTAAATCGGCTTTATAGCCCGGACGGACCAAACCTAACTTATCCTGTCTGAGTGTAACCGCACTGTTCTGAGTAGCTGCTTTCAGTACTTCAAGAGTATGCATGCCTGACTCTCTGAGTAACTGGAGCTCGCGCACGTTTGAAAATCCGGGAGTAGCCCATATATAATTATCATCTGTTCCGTACGATACATGACCTCCCCGCTTATTAAACTCAAAAATCAATTTGCCCCAGAGATCAAATGCTTCGTACCAGTAGTATTCATCATCTGAGGTCCAGTCATAATGATATGATCCATGAAAGGCAGGATTGGGTAAATTCCACTCAATTAGAGACTGGTGGGTATATTTTTCATGCCATGGTAAGCTTGAAGCACGAAGAATATCTCTGTTTGCTTCATAAACCACGCGTGTTGGAAGCATGTGAACGCCATATTCATAAAGCGAATCGGCCACTTCTCCTAAAAGACGTTCACGGTTAGCTTCTGTCCAAACTTTACCTGCATGCCGGAATCGTGCATTTTCATCATCGTAGTTGTAATCTCTTGGATAATCCTGTACCTGACGATCCAGTGATGACTCAGCATAAGCATAATGATGTTCAATCATTGTAACTCCAAGACGTGCTGCATCCACAGCCTGGGTAACAGAAGTTGTAGAGGGTGGAATATGATAAGTTGTAATCCCGCCGGCATCCGTAACAGCTTTTGCTACTGCACCTAAAAGTGCCTGGTTCCACCCAAGGCTTCCAACGCTTACTACATGTGCCCCTTTAGAAAACATTTCAGCAGCAACTTCAGGTGCATTATCAGGGTTTTCCAAAAACTCCCTGTCAAAATCTGTATTGCTGCCCCATCCCCAAATAGGAAACATGCGCGGAGCAATAATTTCATTATTAGCACTTTTCTCAGCTTCTTCCATAGCGGAATTTAATCCACGATCGGGAGCCGGTACCATTGTTGTGACCCCATGTGCCAGTTTGGTATAATAGACATATTCAATTTCCATTGGATCCTGCCTCAAGTGCATATGCAGATCAATCATACCGGGCATTACATATTTGCCGGTTCCGTCGATAATTCGATCTCCTTCAGGTCGCTGAAGATCATCTCTACGCTCGGCTGAAACGGGATCGAATGGAATCATTTCTGTAATTTCATCCCCTTCAATTACTATATCGTAAGGTCCGCCGGGAGGTCCTCCATGTCCTGGTATGACCATTGCATTTCTAATCACAAGCCTGTCATAGGGACCTTCAGCGAGTTCATTAGAAATGCTTACTGTAGAGGTCTCATTTTTTTTGTCTTTGTCTGATACATCTGAATCATTATAAGCATCAACAGAGCCTGACAAACCGCTAAATACGACCGTAGCCAGGCCAAGCATCATTATTCTAGCATACTTACCGAGGCTTAAACCTCTTCTTTTAAAAACGTTTATCTCATTTTCCATAACCATCTCCTCTTATTAGTAAAAAAGCCTCCCATTCAGGAGGCTTCTTGATAATTAATAGGACTCTTTCAGGCCCATTTCTCTTTCCTGCTCTTCAACCATTCTGGCAACATCTTCAAGAAGTTGTTTGGCGTCATAAATGATACCATCTTTGATAGTATATTTTACACCGCCTACCCGTTCAACTTGATTGTTGTCATCAAGCCTGACAGCTCCGGTGCCGTACAGTACCTTCAAGTTTTGCAGTGGGTTTTCTTCAAGTAAAACAAGATCAGCAAGTAAGCCCTCACTAATTCGCCCGAATTGAATGGGTTCACCTGTTGGATCGTGCAAAGTTTGAGCACCATTGTAGGTTGCAGCCTGAATGACTTCAAGTGGAGTAAAACCGGCTTCCTGCAATAATTCCAATTCTTCTACAAATCCGAATCCATACAGATCGTAGATAAATCCGGAGTCTGAACCCGTGGTAACACGTCCACCCATATTTTTATAGTCATTGATCAATTGCATCCAACGTTTGTAATAATTTTTCCACGCAACTTCATCAAAGGTTGTCCAATCAAACCAATAAGAACCGTGAGCCCTTCTGTCAGGAGTGTAAAATTTCCACATAGAGGGCAGTGTATACTTTTCATGCCAGTCTGCATTTCTTGCACGCATTACATCTCGACCGGCTTCATATATAGTCATTGTAGGATCCATTGTAACATTATTGTCAAGGTAGTGCTGTAACAATGCATTCCATTCCTCGCTTCCAGGTTCATGAATTTGATCCCAAAGACGTGCTACTTGACCAAATCTGTGCTGTTCATTCTGATGATTGTGATAGTATGGGAAATCCTGAACAGCGTTATCCTTTAATAGCGATTCAAAATGTCCATAAAAGTGAGTAACAGTTTCAAGACCAATAGCAGTAGCATCTCTTGCATTCATCTGAGCCACACCAGTCTGAGCAAGGTGAGCTGTAGTTCCTAATCCATGCTTCTTAGCTTCATCAATCAGAGCTTCCATAATTTCAGGCTTTTCGGATCCAAGTTTTAAACCATGAATTCCCTTATCAGCAGCCCAACGAACCCATTCTCGGGCATCTTCTGGCGCTCTAATCTGCCCTTCCCAACCTCCTCCGCCCGGGCGGTGATATTCATAAATTCTTGGAGCTGTAATTTCATTGTTTGCACTTCTGCGGCTTTCACTTAGTGCAAAATCCATTTCTCCAAGAGGCACTCCTCTAACCGTTGTCACACCATGAGCAAGCCATAGTTTATAGGCATATTCTGCATCCGGGTTTTTGGGTGCACCACCAGCGTGGACATGCATATCAACAAAACCAGGCAATACGTACATACCCGAAGCATCTATTTCATGAGTAGCGCCGTCTGGCCTGCCGTCTTCATCTATCGGTACTCCGGGATAACCCACCGTTCTTACTTCTTCAATTCTGTTACCTTCAATAACGATATCAACAGGACCCATAGCCGGGTATCCCGAACCTTCAATCATAGTCGCGCCCCGAATTATCAGTCTTTCGTATGGACCTTCCCCTTCGACTCGATCCGGAGCCGGATTCGTTTGTGCAGATAACAGCCCGGAAAAAGCTATCACCATAAACACAGATAATAAAGTAGTAAATGTTTTCATAGTATTGATATTAGGTGGTTATGATTAGTGAATAATGATTTAAAAAAATAGAAGAGCTTTATTACATGAATACCTCAAGAAACATCAAATTTTAACTTTAGTATTTGAGCACACTTCACTTTATAACAGTAGTTTTCTAAGTATTAGCCTTCTTTTTTTAGACTTTTTTCCTACAAAATGAGAAGAGATTAATAATCACTGTTCGGTCTGATTAATATTAATCTAAATCAGATGGGTATGAGTTTAATGCACTTTCAGTTGAGTTAAATAATTAATAATCAATTGATATATACCCGGCAAGCCTATTTGACTCACCGAGCTTTATACCAAATTGAAGAAATTAAATTCAGCATGTATTTCCTTAATTCTATCCGCAACTCTAATAATCAAATTATTGGTTATAAGTTTGGATTTGCCAGCAATTCATTAGAAGGAATCGGCAGTAAAGTGCCGGGGCTTTGAATTGCATCCTCATTCTGCAGCCAATTATCTGAGAGTGATCCGAATCTGTACATATCGTTCAACCGACGATTTTGAAAATGCAGGTTCGCACGACGTTCATGTTCAATAAATTCTACCAAATCATCACCAGGTTCAATATCAGGCAGTCCATCAAAGGAACGAACATAATTCATAGTCTCTCTTGCTAAATCGTCATCAATACCTATTGCCTCCTCTGCAATTATCAAATGCATTTCTCTTGCAGACAACCACGTGAATGGGGGGTATAATTCTGTGTAAGTAGAAGTATCTAAATAATCTTCAATTATTGCCTCAGCCCTAGGATCAGATTCTCCAGTTTTTAAATCATCGAATGATTCATTAAATGTGATTTCTCCTCTCTGGATTACCTGAGTTGCCATATAGTTTGTCAAAAGTGCTGACTGATAGTCAAAAGTTGCCTTATAATCATTATCCATTAAGGTCAAGGCTTCTTCAGCATCTGCACTTGCACCAGTTCCAGAAACGAGTGGATTTGAAGGTGTACCTCCAGATGGATTTAGTAATTGCCATACTCCTTTAGCATGTTTTGCTCTAGCTCTTACCCCATAAGCCTGAGCTTGGAGTAAGGTATTTCCTATATCTTCAGCAACACTTAAAGCCTCTGTCGCATGCGTTATTGCTTGATCATACAATTCAAACATATTTTCCTCTCCAATTGCAGGTTTTGCATCCATCCCATCAGAAAACACAAAGTTATCATACGAGTCTGCTATAGTTATGCGGGTGAGCGCTGAATATATGTAGGTTTTGGCTAGTATTGATCTGTCATCCAGTGTGCCATCTGCATCAAATCTAGAAATGTTATCTATAGCCAAATCAGCCATGTATCGGGCTTCACTGATATTGGGGAAACCTTCAACAGTAATTTCATTACTTGGAAAGTCTATTCGGCCTTCATCAAATGTTTTATACGATTCGTAGGACCCTGTCCAATACAATTCATCACTTATTGTTGAGGTTGCTGCCCAAGTCCACGCAGTTCCTACCATAAGTGAATGCAGTAAGCCATTTTTCAAACCATTTGCAGAAGCTGGTTGAGTGACATCTTCCTCAGTCAAGCTATTGGGATTACTAACATCGAGCAATTGATCACAACCGTAAAACATTGTAAGTGAAGCAATCACTAAAAGTGTAATAATTCTTTTAGGTGTTCTCATTATTCTATTATCTTTTTTGTTGATCTTTTAATTTCGTTAAATCAAAAATTACCATTGTTTTAGAAAGAAGCTTTTAAAGTCATTGAGAACGTTCTGAGCAGTGGCGTACCGTAGGTATCCATGCCGCCGCCAAAGTTCTCATATAATCCACCGTCATTGCCAGTGCTTCCTTCTCCTGTGGCAAGTGGATCAACCCCTCCATACTTGGTCCAGAGAGCTAGATTATTTCCTGTTGCAGTTATAGTGGCGCTTGTGAGTCCAAATTCTTCTACAAAGGTTACTGGCAAGCTGTATGACACACTTAAATTTGACCAACGAATATAATCAGCTTGTTCAACCTCATTAAGACCGTCAAATGGAGATAGAGCCACCATTTCATTTACCCATCTTTTACCTGCTTCAATTCTTTCGGCCGTTGTAGTTGCGGGGTTTTTCAGAATGGACTCCAACTCAGTTGATTCCATAAAATTTCGGCCAATACCAGCATTTGTTCTTCTGAATGCGTCGGTCAGGTTATGATGATAGTAGTTCCCGGTTGCGTATTGAAACCGTGTACTCAATGAAAAACCATTCAAGAATCTAGTACTAAAACCAAATGATCCTTCCCAATCAGGAGTCGGTTTTCCTAAATAGTGATCCAAGTAAGATGATCCTCCTGGTAATGCTTCACCATTTGGTCCAGCAACCATTATGTAGGCATTAAGAGTACTTGGATCAACCGGATTTGAAAAAAATGCTTCTAGTTCAGCCTGATTTGATGGAG
Organism: Rhodohalobacter barkolensis; assembly: GCF_002834295.1. NCBI lineage: Bacteria > Pseudomonadati > Balneolota > Balneolia > Balneolales > Balneolaceae > Rhodohalobacter > Rhodohalobacter barkolensis. The sequence continues at coordinate 171,327 of NZ_PISP01000003.1, forward strand.
TTCCGTTTCCACTCAGATCAAAAGGAAAATCAATTCCCTCAGGTAACTTAGTTCCAAAATATGAACCCGGCGAATACCCCTCTTTTATGAACATTCGATCCCGTATATACCCAGCATCTACTTTTATAGAAGGGGTTCCGCCAAGGCTTGTTACCTGTTCATATAGATATGCTGTATTTGCAAATATGTTTAAAGAAAAATTCGACTTTTCAATTACATTGTAATCAGCAGATATTTCGACACCTCTACCTTCCAATTCTCCTACATTTGTAAGTTGAGGAGTTGTAAACCCACCAGAGGGAGAATATGATCTGTCAATCAAGGCATCTTTGACCACCCGGTCCCAATAAGTTGCCTCAATACTAAAACGTTCATCAAAAAGCCCTAGGTCAAACCCTACTTCCCACTCTGTTGCTGTCTCAGGCTTTAGATCATCATTACCCAAGTTGCCTGGATTAATACCAGAACCCTCTGGTGAACTTACAGGTGTAAAAGTTTTAAACCTGTCAAAGGCTCCAGGCTGCTGGCCCGATTGACCTATTGCTGCTCGCAGACGAAATGTTGAAATATTTGATACAGAAGTATTAAATGCTTCAAAGGGAAGAAAAGATAGTGACAATTTCGGATACGTTGCATAATTAAACTCATCACCAAATGCACTACTAGCATCCAATCGAACACCAACTGTCCAATACATCCAATCTTTGTATTCAATCTGATCTTGGGCAAAAATACCAAGATTTGTTACTTCCTGGAATGCAGAATTACTTGATTGTGATGCTGTTGCACCCAATACCGATAACCCAGGACCTGAAAAATTATTACCTGTCGAACTTGTTGAATTTGTTTCTTCACTGTATCCCTGAAAACCAGCAACAAACGAATTTTTTAGATTTTGATTAAAATCAAAATTCCAGTTAATCTTACCTTCATAAGACCAGATTAACTGTTGCCTGTTCCCAATTGAAATAGTACCATCTTTGCTTGGTGCAACTCCGTCAACTGCATAACCAAATGGCGAATAATCCGTACTTCGTTGATCTCTATAGTCCACGCCAAATGTAGCATCTACAGATAATCCTTCTGTTATAAAATAATCTGTCTGAAGTACGAGACGACCTTGATTTGCATTATCTGATATTTCAGGATATGTCCCCTCCCTTACAGTTGCAAATACGGCCCCAAATGTATCAAACTGACTATTTAAACCCACTCTTTCTGGTTTTGAATATCTAGCTGTACTTGTAGGAGTATAAATGGTTATACCTGTCCCATAAACACTGGTATTCGAATTGGTATATGATGTTTGAACCCGGAACCGAAGTTCATCCGTAGGAATAAAATTCAGATTACCATTAAAGTATAGTTTTTTATATACGTCATCTGCACCTCCTACTGCGCCACCGTTAAACGTGCTTGACTGAGGGTTAAATGGGCCATCTGTGTGAGAATAACTTAAGTTCGCAAAATATGTCATACCCTCGCCACCACCTTGTACTCCAGCCGAAAACTCCTGTCCTATCCCTGTACTGTACAAATCAATCAGCTGAAATGGTGATTCAAATGGCTCATAAAAATCGACATCCAAGCCAAGAACATCACGAACACGTTGTTGTTCATCAGCAGTTTCCGCAAAACCGGTATTTCGTTTAAACCGGTCCGGCATTTGGATAAATCGTGTAGTGTATTCAGCATTAAATCTTGGTGCAGACTCAGTTGCACCTTGTTTTGTGAAAATCTGAATTACTCCGGAGTTAGCCTGAGAGCCGTAAAGCGTTGCGGCAGCAGGTCCTTTTAAGATTTCAACCCTTTCTACAGCATCAAAATTAATATTGGAAAGTGCAGAAGGAGCACCTAATCCACCGGCTCCTACACCAGGGGCGAAACCACCAAGTCCTTGTACGCGAACGCCGTCAACGTAGATTACTGGCTGGTTACTCATAGAAATACTCGAAGTACCACGAATTCTTATTTTTGGCTCCTGATCCACCATACCACTTTGAAGGTTCACATTTACTCCCGCAATTTTCCCTTGCAGTGCATCCTGAATAGAGCTAGATGCCGCGAACTCTTCTCCTTCAAAGTCAACTGAAGAAACTGTGTGGCCAAGAGATCTTTTTGATACCTCTCCACCAGTACCTGTAACAACGAGCTCATCTAAACCTACAGTTGCTTGGCTCAATTCAAAGTTAACAACTGTTATTTCACCATCATTTACATCTACTTCTCTTGTAACCGGCTGATAACCAATGTACCTAGTCCTTACCTCTACAAAACCAACTGGAACATTTGTTATTTCATAATAGCCATCTAAGTTTGTTGAAGCACCAATCGTTCTATCTTCTAAATCTATAATTACATTAACTCCTGGCAATGGTTCGCCTGAAATATCAGTAACATTTCCTTGAATGGTACCACTTTGAGCAAATCCAAGTTGAATTGACAACTGTATAACTAGAATAGGTAGTAACAAGTATTTCATCATCTATCGAGATTTAAATTTAAATTTAACCACACCAAACTAAATTAACATTTACCCTGGTAATTAGAGCATTGTTATTCGTGTTTGAACTGAAGTAAGTCATACAAAAATGATTAATCAACTATTCAGTATAAAAATCGGCTTATAAGTCCTTAAATCAGGTCTTTGTTTAATCCTTGCAATTTCAATTAAATGGTTTTATATATCTGATTTCCAAATCTAACAAGTGAATTTCATGCCCATGTCTAAGAATCTATCTTGCCTTTAACTACAAGATCAAACTGTATACTCTCAAGAAAAGCGCTTTTTTAACATTATTTATCATACATTATATTTGAAATGTATACACAATTTTTCTCCGCTTTAAGAAAAATGTCTTTTGCTGCTTGAAGCGTATCAAAACATTTTCCTTAGTGGGGTAAAACTTAAATTTCTGATTTTAGAATCTTAAGTTTCATCAGAAACTGAATTAAAAATAATTACCAGTTTTTTACTAAATATGCCTTCACCCGATCTATCTGACTGGTTCGGTGGCAACCACTATCAGATCATCTCAATTTAAATTCATTTCTCTGTCAATTTTCCAATCATAGAATTTGAAAAATCCAATGATAATGGCAAACGATAAAATTCAGTAGTCTCAAAAAGCGAATCGAGGGTTTATTCTTGGATTTCGTAGCAAAAATTTCCGCACTCATTTGAATTCATCGTGGCAGCAGGCTGATTGCATCTTTCGTGCCCGTATTTAAAATTTACATTGCCGCAGCGTATGCCATCGCTGACGTTGTGAAGGAACCGAATGAAGATAAAATCATACCGGGACCTTTTGATGAAGGAGTTGCAGAAGGAGTTGCAGAAGCTGTTGCAAAAGCGGTAAGCGTAACGGCGGTAAGTGATTAATCAGCTTACCCGCACTTAAAACAACAAAGGCAGAGTCTAAAGCTCTGCCTTTTTTGTTTCATGTCAATATACCGCAGCTATCTTTTTACTTCTTAAACATTGTGCTAAAAACAAAAAAGATATTCTCTTTTCTCTCTAACAAGCGACGTTTAAAGTATGGAAACCACATGGTTCCATACGGCACGTAAACCCGGGTATTGTATCCATCTTTGGTGAGTTGCTCCATAGTTTCTTCGCGAAGTCCGTACAGCATCTGAATTTCATAACGCGCTTTACCAATCTTATTCTCTTCGGTGTACTCTTTTACCCATTCAATCAATTCATCATCGTGGGTGGCAATTCGCGGAAAGGTCGTTTTCTCCAGTAGTACTTTTGTATACTCTTTAAATGCTTCCCGTATGGCGGGCATATTTTGAAGTGCCACTCTTTCCGGTTCATTATAGGCACCTTTACATAGTCGAACATCGGCACCCAATTCGGCTAGATCGGCAATATCTTCTTTGGTTCTGTGCAGGTATGCCTGAATAACAATCCCCACATGTTTTCCATACTGCTTAAATGCCTCTTTATAGATGTCGATTGTTTGCTGAGTGTAATCCGATCCTTCCATGTCAATCCGGACAAAAGAGTCTAATCGCTTAGCTTCATCCAGTAACGTGTACAGGTTTTCTCTACAGTACTCGCTATCAATATCCAGCCCAAGCATGGTCAGCTTGATTGAAATAGTACTTTTAAGACCGGCATCACTAATATCGTTCAACAGTCGGATATACTCCTTTACTGTTTCATCCGCTGTCGTTTTCTTCTTTACGTTCTCACCGAGCAGATCCAGTGTTACTTTAATTCCTTTTTTATTCAGGGCTTTAATTTTTGGAACAGCAGACTCAAACGTCTCTCCGGCAACAAACCGTTTTGCAAGTATAAAGGGTAATTTCATGTCATTTTATTTTGGTAGAAAATCGGTTGTAATAATAATGAAATCAGTCGTCACAAACATCAGGCAATTCCTGATACGAAATTCTTTTTAAACATACTGAAACACTTCTACACCTGGCCTCGTAACAAGAAATAAGTTTCAATTTAAATCAAGAAGCCATGAAAAATCACCTATCCCTCGACCAAGAACATGTTTACATATACAAACTGACAGCAAGTTTGATTTTGCTGTATATACTAATCCTGTTAAACTTTTAATCTTTTTTTCTGCTATGAGTCATAAAATTCTACCTTTTTATTTGTTACTGATTGCACTGCTTTTTTTTACTGCAACCTCACTTTATGGTCAAAATGAGCAGGATGCTTACAGAGTTGAAACTTTTTCCACTTCAAATGCACCGTCTGTCGACATAAAGACCTCAGGAGGTTCAATAACTCTGCACGGACACGAAAGCAACGAAGTGAAAGTTTTGATGTACGTTAAGCGTGGACGAAGTTTTCTATCTCCATCCAATACAGACTTATCCGATTACGAAATCGAAGTTGATATTTCACAAACCGGAGATCACATAACAGCATCCGCAAAACGTGAGGGTCGGTTTTTAAACCTTTTCAGGGGTGGAAACAATGTCTCAATTTCATTTGAAGTTTATGCCCCTGAAGGTACCTCGGTTGAAGGAAATACGAGCGGCGGAAGTGTATCTGCAGAAAATATTCACAATAGCCTGATTCTGAACACAAGTGGTGGCAGCATCACTGCCAGTAACGCATCCGGAAATATTTCTTTACGAACTTCCGGAGGCAGTATTTCGCTTGAGGATCTCTCGGGGTCGATATCTGCAAAAACCAGTGGCGGTTCTATAACCACCGATCGGGTTTATGGAACTTCTGATCTGTCAACTTCCGGCGGGTCTGTTCGTATCAGTGACAGTGGAGGAAAATTATCGGCATCAACAAGCGGAGGCTCTATTCGCGCTGATTTCTCAGAATTCACCGACGATATCGATTTGAGAACCAGTGGTGGAAGTATCCGCATAAATATCCCCCCAACCGAGCATTTTGATCTTGACCTGAGTGCTACGAGAGTAGAAACTGAATTGCGTAATTTTACGGGCCGATCAGAACGCAACTCAATCAACGGAAAAATTGGTAACGGCGGACCGAAAATAACCGCCAGAACCTCAGGCGGAAGAATTACTTTGAATTACATTTAATAAGCAAAATTACTGTATCCACTTGAATAGTCTTCCATTACGAAATGGGGGACTATTTTTTTCTCTCCTTTTTATAATTTTTTTGTTTTTGGACAAGCTTGTCTTTTTACTTTAACGTATTAATTCTCTTACTTTCGATTTTGTCATTTTTAAAATCTTAAAACGGAGACAATATGGGGAATAAAGACACAGAACACGATGAGGAATTTCGTCCAAAAGGCGCTGTTGCTTTCTTCATTCTATTAATGATTTTCTTTTCTGTTGTATGGTTTGCACTCTACTTCGAACTGATGGGGAGGATCTAAGCCATGGATAAGTCAGAAAAATTAGCTCTATCTCTAAGCGGGCTCCTTCTATTAGTATTCTTTGGAGCGCTCATGTACGCAGCTGTTGCAGAGGATGTTGAGGTACCTACCTGTATCACAGACATGGACCCATTTACGAGTGACACACTATTCCAAACAAGTGAAGATGTATACGAAATTCATATGGTTGCCAGAATGTGGGCATTTCAGCCATCAACCATTCGGCTTCCGGCAGGATCAACCGTAGATCTTTATGTTACCTCTCAGGATATCATCCACGGTTTTAAGGTTGAACGAAAAAATGTAAACCTCATGGCTGTACCCGGAGCTATCAATTATATAAGAGTGAAATTTGATGAACCGGGTGAATACTTCTTTGCCTGTCACGAATTTTGCGGTGCAGCTCACCACACAATGGCAGGCCGATTTGTAATTGAAGAGAATGTAGATGAACCTGAAACCATAGGAGGTAAATTATAATGAGCGATTACTCATTCAGATTTTCCAAATCATCTAAGTACCTGAACGCCACTCTGATTATCATTCCTATGATCCTGTTGTTCATCGGGGTTTATGGTGGACTCATGCAAACTTTATTCAGGGCAGGTATCATTCAAAGCGATCCCTTTGTAGGTGGCGACTATTACAAAGGACTCACTTTTCATGGTGTTTTAAACGCAATTGTCTTTACCACATTTTTTGCTGTAGCACTCGGTAATGCGCTTGTTTCTTACTCTCTCCAAAAACAGTTGAACACAAAGATTGCATGGGCATCGGGTATCATGATGTTGGTGGGTTCTGTGGTTGCAGCAGTTGTTATATTAATTGGAGAAGCCACTGTACTCTACACATTCTATCCACCGCTAAAAGCACATCCGCTATTTTATATAGGTCTTACACTGTTGGTTGTGGGCTCCTGGGTTGCCTTTTACAACTGGATTCCAATGTATCTCGAGTGGCGACATGAAAATAAGGGCAAAAAAACACCGCTTGCCGTTGTTGGGATGTTTACCACATTTATTATCTGGTTTATTGCGACACTGGCAGTTGCAACAGAAATTCTGTTTATGCTTCTTCCCTGGTCTCTTGGCCTGGTTGATGAAGTAAATGTTATGCTAGCCAGAACACTTTTCTGGTTCTTTGGTCACCCGCTGGTTTACTTCTGGCTACTGCCTGCATATGTGATGTACTATGTATTTATGCCAAAACTGGCCGGTGGTAAGCTTTATTCAGACATGGCCGGACGTTTAGTATTCATGCTGTTTATCGTATTCTCCATACCGGTAGGTACACACCACCAGTACATGGATCCTGCAATTAGCTCACAATGGAAACTCCTCCATGGTATTTTCACGTTTGCCGTAGCACTGCCAAGTTTAATTACCGCATTCACACTTGCTGCCTCACTCGAACATGCAGGACGAAACAACGGTGCTAAAGGATTGTTCGGTTGGATGTGGAAACTCCCCTATTTCGATAAAGAAAAATGGTTTTTCTCATTCCTCATTACCGGTTTGATCATCTTTATCTTTGGTGGAATTGGCGGTATCATCAACGCTTCATACTCCATGAACACGGTTGTTCACAATACTGCTTGGGTGCCCGGTCACTTTCACCTTACGGTAGCCGGCCCGGTATTACTCGCCTTCCTGGGAGGTAGTTTGTATTTGGTTGGCCAGTTTATGGGCAAAAAAATTCGCTTAAAGGGCCTGGCCATGATTACACCCTACATTTACACGGTAGGTTTGCTCATCATGTCGTACGGTTTAAAAATTGGCGGACTAAAAGGCATGCCCCGAAGAACCAATACCGGCGCTTCCTATGCCAATCCGGACAGTGTTCTCTACCAGCCTGACTGGATAGCATATATTGATATGAGTGTGATAGGCGGCTCCATAATGTTTATAGGGATTGTGATCTATCTGATATCATTTTTCGGAACTGTGTTTTCTAAAAGCGATTCTTCGGAAGAAGGCTCCGTTGTTACTTTTCCGATTTCAGAACCGCTTCATGATGAACCTGCAACATGGCTAAGAAACTTTAAGCCGTTTATTATCATGGTAATCATCTTAATCGTACTGTCGTACACACCGGTAATTTATGATGTTATCACAACCACTTACGATACATCATTGCCATTTTCACCTAATAGCCCGGTTCCACTGAGGTAATTGTATCATGTTAAAAAGAAGAACTCTCTTCTACGTTTGGCTTACTATTGCAGCGGGGATTGTGCTGGTCACTTTCCCCGGTTGCGATAGCTTATCTATCAAACAATCTCTCAGTGAGGATGAATACCTGCTGGTTGATCAGGATAGCAGCTCGGTATCATTTCCCGAAGTTTACAGCGGTAACGTGATGCTGGTTGGGTACGTTTATACTCATTGCCCTGATATCTGTCCCATGATCACATACAACATGCGGGATGTTCAGCGTGCCCTTCCAGATCAGGATGATTTTATGCTAGTCAGCGTTTCGTTTGATCCGGATAGAGATACACCGGCAATTCTGAAAGATTACGCTAATAACTATCGTTTAGATCAAAGCTCCTGGAAACTTCTAACCGGGGATAAATCTGAAGTTGAATCTCTTCTTGAAACTTTAAATATAATCACGATAAAAACACCCACAAGCTTTACTGAAGAGGATAAACCGGTATATTTTATTGATCATACCGATCGAGTTACTTTAATTGACAGAGACGGAAATGTCAGGAAACATTATTCAGGAAGTGAGTTTAATGCCGATGAAGTAAAAGCTGACATTTTAAGATTATTACAGGATTCGTAGTTAACCTGTGAATGCTATATATTTTATTATTGTTTATATATAGGATATAATCAACAACTAATCATAAAAGAACAAAACATTAAGATGAAAAAAGTACTCATTCATTCATTTCTACTATTATTTGTCGTTGCTTTCGCAGCTTGCGGCGGAGGGGAATCAACGGAACAGGCACCAGCAGAAGAGCAGGCAGCAGGAGAGCAAGCAGCTGAAGATGATGGTGTAAGAACTATAAACCTTATAGGTACTGATGATTTAAAATTCGCTGTTGAAGGAGAGCAAGAAGGACTCGTTACCGGCGGAACAACAGGCCAGTATGTAATCCTGGAAGCTATTGAAGCCGCTCCGGGCGAAGAGATCAGAATTAATCTGAGAACTGAAAGTACAATGCCTCCAACTGCAATGTCTCACAACTTCGTTTTAGTTGAAATGGGAACAGACGTTGATGAGTTTGCAAGAGAATCATTAGGCGCTCGCGATAATGACTACATCTCACCAAATTTTGAGGATAACATTATTGTTTCTACTTCAATGTTAGGAAACGGTGAATCAGACACAGTTACTTTTACAGTACCTGATGAGCCGGGCGAATATGACTTTATTTGCACCTTCCCAGGACACTTTGCAGGTGGAATGGTTGGTAAACTGATTGTTGAGTAAATTAACAAGATCACTTCACTGTGATAAAGGCTGTGATTCGAAAGATTCACAGCCTTTTTTTATTTGTGATATCGTTTCAACTCCCGGTTAGGCACCCAGTTGGAATTTGGCTCAAAATGGTTGTATAGAAGTGCCGATAAATTCCGGATGAGTACCCACGCTTCATTATCATACTCATAGCTACTGTCTTCCTGATTTTTTGTAATGACTGAGAAGAGATAATCCCCTGATGGAGCATTTACCAATAAAACCTCAGACCGGGAAGCCCTGACAGCCCCATTTTTGGAAGCAACATTCACTGTTGGCGGTATTTGAGAAAGAGCTTCACCATCCCAGTAGTTGCGCGACATTATTCTATACATCTGTTCACAGGCATGTGAGCTCACCACCTCACCTCTGTAAATTTGCCCCACAAGCCGTGCAATTTCTCGAGGAGTAGTCTGACCCCAACCGTAAGTTTCAAAGTCCTCACCCCTATCTTCAGTGCGTGAGTTCACACGGGTTGCCACGTAGCCATGGTCTGCTAACCATTGATTAATTTCCGTTCCGGTCCCTGCTAGATATTGATTCCAAAGACTTGCAGTATTATTGGATGTAGACATCATCATATGAACCAGTTCAGATAGAGATACTTCTGTACCCGGAATCAAATTACTGATGATATCTCCCGAGTATTCATACTCCGGTTCAGGACCGTAGTCCAGTTCCATCTGATACTCTAACTCTCCCTGTTCAATTTTATCAAAAATCTTCACCAAAATTGGAATTTTTACCATGCTCGCTGTTGGAAATATCGTATCGGCATTTACTTCAAACTCTGCACCACTTTCCAGATCCTTAACATAGATCCCGATATCACCATTAAATCCCTTGGTTAATTCAAGTATTTGCTCTGTCGGCAAATCTGATCGGTCATTTCCGTTGCAGCCCACAATTGAAATAAACAGTATGAAAAGAGTAACCTTGCGATATTTCATAAACCTCTCCGCGGATTTTCTAAGAAGTAACTATTGTTTTTTAGGTTTTCGAAGATACTGCCAGAAAAAAGAGATCAGTCCCAGGTATAAAATTAACGTAAACAGTACGGCCAAAAACCCCTCGTTGATATCAGAAAAATAGTGAACCGGTGCATTGATAAGAATTAAAAGTGGAAATCCGAATATCAGGGCCAATCCGCTACCATAAACCAGATTAAAACTGACAGGAGATTTCATTGTTGGATCAAGTATGCGAAGCAAAACTAATCCGGATTGCAGTGTACCGGTCATATTTCCAAAAATTGCCGCAAATCGCTCCAGCCTAAACTGGTTAAATGCACTCTTTGTCATCATCTGTATCAGTAGCCAGGTAGCTAAGATCGCAAAAAGAGAAATACTGAGTAACGGAACCCAGTATTGCGCTACTACCGCAAAACTGATTGCAGCCACAGATGCCACAATCATAAAATCCATAAAAAGATTTGAACATCGGGTCATTGTAACATCATCGATGTATTTACTCGCCTGAATTGAATCAAATCCTTTTCGCATGCTAATGGCAATAATCGCCGCTGCGATAAAATGGAATGACCATAAGGTTGTTACCTCTTGCTCAGACCCAATCCAAACCAATCCCGCTTCCATCACTTTTAAAACACCATATGTAACGACATAGGTGAACCCAATCAATCCAATATGAAAAGTAAAAGACTCGATAGATTCCGGCGACGTAGTGATTTTTTCCTCTGAATTTCCCACCGGATTCTTTACTAATCCTGACCGTACATCTTCCGAAAGCCCCTCATCTGAGTTCACATATTTGGCCTCTCCATTCCTAATTCCTGCTCTAACCAGCCAGATTCCCATCGTATATGCTGCCAAAAATCCAAACGCAGCAAATGTAAGCCCTACAATTCCACCGGACTGAAAACCAAACTGCTCCCAGTTCTGACCAATAGAAAATGCAATTCCCGGATTCATCCCGAATGAGAGGGGAGCTAAAAGGCCGATTCCCGCGAAAAGATCCGGCATGATGGTGTAGATTAAAATAAAAGCGATAGCCAGGCCGATGATAGCCTGTATTAAATAGGATGAAATGAAGATCAATCCGAACTTTACGGACGACAATCCCAGCCTTTTTTTGGGAGCCCGTAAACCCAGAGCAATGAAAAGAAGTGCAAGCAGATGGTAAACATACACACCCAGTCGTTCAGAAGTTAAATCAATCCACCCGAGCCCGTTCATCCCAATAAATAGCCCAACCGTTCCGGCAAGAAGATTAGCGGGAATCAGATATTTCTGTAAAAAAGGAATCTTTTTTCTCAACAGTGTACCGGCAATAAGCAGCGCTCCAAGCCATGCAAAATCGAGGAAAAATTGTGCCGCAGTAAACTGTAACGTCCAGGATTCCATGCTATATACTCTTTACCGCATTTTCACCTTTGTTAAGTCTTCGAATGTACCGCTGCCACTGCAGTGCACTCTGACCCTCCAGGTTAATTTGCAAAGTTGATTCTGTAGTTGTCACTGTAAGTTTGTGATTCTGTTCAATCGAAGTGTATTGAATGTCTTGAATTGGGATCTCAAAATGATCTGACCCACTGAAAATTTTTAAGACATCTTTCCGTAGTTCTGTATTTGATCGTCCGACATTTACCAACTTATGATTCTCATCAATCTTGTATAATTCGGCACCTGATTTTTCCAGCAGTAAATCATCTTTCATAAAAACCATCGGCATTTGATTAATCCTCTCAAAAAGATCAATCAAAGAGTGCTCTTCACCGTCCGCATCAACAAGTCTTGACGATGCAGTCATCCGGTAGCTCATCGCGGAGGTTCTACTGCACACTCGTTCGCCATCCGGCGAGTATACCGCGCCGTTTTCACCCGTTTTAGGACATCTGTAAAGAAAGCGCTCCACACCTGCAGCAGGCTTTTTTGATTGAGGCGGACGGGTATCAATAGGTGAATGGTACTCATCAAATTCAATTTGATTGCGGCATAACCGGGCAAACTCTTCATAACAGTCAAAGTCCGAAGCATGAAGCGGATCCATAAAACGGAGCTCCATACTGCATTTCCGATAGTGATCTGCCCATCGGGGCCACCCAAGATATGAACCATGAATTTGAACCGGATGAACCGGAATATTCATTTTCCAGAACAGTTTGAGAGTCGTTTCAATCAGAGGTTTGGGTTTTCCATCCCATCGACGACCACCTTCCGGGAAAATGACGATCATTCGATTTTGATCAATCATCTTCATCACACTTCGAATAATTCCGGGCTCTGGCACATATTTGCTGGTCGGCACAATTCCGATGCTATCCATAAAAATGCGTGGAATTGTCTTATGAAATTGGTCCCTCGTCATTACACCCGCTGTGGGCTCTTTAAACATGTTCACATTGATCAAAAAAGGATCAAAGTAATTGGAGTGATTGCCATAGATAAAGCAAGGTCCTGTTTGAGGTAGATTTTCAGGATTGGTTATCCTCGGTTTAAAAAGATACTTCGCCGTCGGAATAATCGTTTTTCGCAAAAAAGCGAATGATTTTTCCGAGAACCCGCGATCATTTTTGCTAAATGTAAACCCGTCTGTCATAAATATTACTTAAGCGTATTCAATACTGAAAAATGGGAGCTTCCGATTCTAAAAATCACACCGAAGATGAAGATTTCCAGTTTCACCGCTCCCGATTGGAGATCCGGGAGGAGTGTATGGAGCCGGTGGAATCGAGTATGAATCATCACCTGACAGAAAATTCTCAATCATATCTGACGCTTGCGAGTAGTGGGCTTTCCATATCATCTCACTTTCACCCGACGATTTCTCTGCCAGTTGATCTTTCAGATGACTCAGCATGCTTCTGGACAGTGCTATTACATCAGGTGTTGCATTTTCATTACCTGCTAATCGCATGAAATTTCGTAACACCGCTACATTAATTGCTCGCTGAATGGTTCCTTCGTACCCATCCGTTTTCTCACCCATAATTGTGCCGTGAATTGTACTGCGTAAAAGATCGTGATATCCTAAACTTTCACTATCCCGTGATGACTGAAGAACAAGGCGGGCTGCACGCTGCGGGTTAAAAAGAAGTGATGCGGTATGATCTGCTGCAACTTCTGCCATGGCTACCGGATCCATTGCCGGATCGGTATAGCCTCTGAAGTTTTCACGAGATGCACCCATTCCCATCGGTTTTGGAGGAATCAAATCTAATAAGTACTCTGGAAGGGCAAGCGTTTCTACTTGCAGGGTTTTCATCACTTCATCCAGTGCGGCACGTTGAGTCTCAGCGTCAACTACTGCAGGTCCTGCCTGGCCATCCCCGCGAATCTGATAGGAATAATCCATACCGCCTACCAATTTTACCGTAGCTTCAGTTTGATATCGATGAAAGAGATAGATTGGAACGAGCACATCCTGTAAATAAGCCATTGGACGTCCCATTCGAATATTATTTTCCCCAAACTGATTGAGTGCTTTTTCACGAACGTTCAGGATATGATCCATTTGATCCACAACATCCACTCCATAATCCCAGAGGTGAGCATCGGGATGAGAACCACTCTGAGGGCGAGCTACTTCATCTGACAGGAACAGGTGTCCATGGTCGATGGTTTCTAAAATAATATCTTCAAGAGCTTCTTTCTCGTCTACGTTTTCCGGAAAGTCCTGATATCCCCAGATCACGGTGCGTTTATCCCACTCACCAATACCCATGTCGTAGGCTTCGGACAAATTCAATTCTTCATCATCAAACGAGACCATTGGGTGAGGATAATCCATTACGGAAGCTACATTATTGACGCTTGCAGCAAAGTTGTGTGTAATTCCTAAAGTATGTCCAATCTCGTGTGCGGAAAGCTGGCGAATTCGGTTGAGTGCCATCTCCAGCATTTCAGGATCCGGCTCAACACCCTCTTCGTATGGAGCCAGTAATCCTTCGGCGATCATATAATCCTGACGAACCCGCAGTGATCCAAGCAGTACATTTCCTTTGATAATCTCTCCCGTTCGGGGATCAACCACAGATGAGCCGTACGACCATCCCCTGGTTGAACGGTGCACCCAGTTGATAACATTATAACGCACATCGAGTGGATGAGCATCATCAGGCAACATTTTCACCTGAAAAGCGTCTTTATAGCCGGCCGCTTCAAAAGCCTGATTCCACCAGCGACCACCTTCAAGCAGGGCTGTTCGAACAGGTTCAGGAGTTCCATTATCCAGGTAAAAGACAATCGGTTCAACAGGTTCACTCACATCTGCTTCCGGATTTTTCTTTTCAAGCCTGTGACGAACGGCATACCGTTTTGTCATATCCTCGCCGATGGGTACACTGTAATCCTGGTAAGTAACCGGGAAAAAACCTGACCGGGGATCAAATTCACGAGGTTCGTATCCATCATCGGGGAGCTCTACAAATGAGTGGTGCAGCCTAACGGTAACGGCATCAGACGAAGGAGCTACAGAACGTAGCCATCCGCCGGCTCCATTCCCGGTAAATGTTAGCATTGTTTCAAACTCCGAGTTTTTCGGAAAATTAAATGTCCCCGGCAAATAAATTGCGGATCGAGATTTATCTACAGAGTAATTTCCTTGATTATTGCTCCGGAGACGGTCAGACACACCGTGTGCATCCTGCATCAAAAAGTCAGTAATATCAATCAATACCCTATCCCCTTCGCGTACTTCAATTTCAAAACCGTATAGTGTAGACTGTGCAAAAGCCTCTTCAATGGATTTCTGCTCAAGAGAATTCTCAGACGATGCACGATAGTCGTAATTGGGCTGAACCATCAACACTTTTGGACCCACTCGCACAAATTTAACGATCCGGGTATTACCCAACTGACTTCGATCCAGTCCGATATCATTCGAACCAACTCCGGCGGCCATTGAATTTACATAGATAAACTCCTGATCAAGTTTGTCGATTTCCAGCCAGATTTTTCCGGTATCATCATCCCACCAGAAATCAAAAAGGCCTTCATGCCTCTCCATATTCGCAGTTTTCTCAGATATGCTGTCCTGAGCAGAAGTTCCAAGTGGTAAGAGTAAAAAAGAAAAGAGCAGTAGCAGTATGTTTTTCATCCAAGATCTATTTATTTGAGTTTCATTGAATAAACGAAATGTTCACTGCATAGAAAAGAATGTTTTCCCTTAAATACCGCCTGCTCACTCAAATGTTGTAAAAAGATTTTTAAACAGAAACCGGGTAAACTCGTCCCTGAATTGAAACATATTATGCTTGCCGTCTGTATTTGTCACAGAAATTACGGCTCTATTCGATTCAGGATGAACATAAAACCAGGAGTAGTAAGAGAACTGGGTGCCGGTATGGCCAATAACCCGCATACCGTTGAACTCTTCCAAAAAGAAAGAGAGTGCCGCAGATGATTTTACTCCGTCTTTCTCTTCAATTTCAAGCTCTTTTTGCCAAAGTTCATCAAATGATGCTCTGCTCAAAACTTCATGTTCTGAACGATGTACCCCAAGCAGAAAATTGAGGTATTTAATCATATCGATGAGTGGAGCATTTAAACCGCCATTGGAAGTGGTAATTCCTGCATGAAAGTCGAACCCTCGAGCAACAGGAGTGTCATTCTTGATTTGATAACTATTGGATCGCCTCGAAAGCAGATGATATGGAGTGTGATTAAAATAGGATCGGTGCATTCCCAACGGCTTCAAAATATTCTTGTCGATATACACCTCCCAGGGATCACCGCTCAGTTTTTCAATTATTTTACCCAGAAAAATAATTGCCGGATTGGAGTAGCTATGCTTGCTTCCCGGTTCAAACTCAACTTCAGTATAGGGAAACATGGCTACGAGCTGTTCCCATTGGGTTGGTTCAAACGGATGCCAGTCCTCACTGCCACCCCACGGCCAGGTTGAATTTCGAAGTCCTGTAGAATGGTTCAGCGCCATTTGAATAGTGATCTCATCCATGCTGCCAAACGGGTTGTGAATTTTTTCCAACTCCGGCAGAAAGCTTGTCAAAGGATCATCCAGTGAAAGAAATCCCCGATCCCGCAACTGCATAATGGCAACAGCAGTGAATGTTTTGGTAATAGATGCCCAGTGAAAAATTGTTTCTTCATTCACTCTGCGCTCACTCTCCAAATCAGCGTAGCCGTGATAAACCTTTTCGCTTATTCCACCGTCTTTCAAATAAACTAAAGCGCCTCCTACAACCTCATAATCAGAAGCTTTTTTTATAAAATGATTTTCAATTTCACTCCAGTCCAACGAGTCGTGATTCTGTTGAGCAGCTGCATTCATAAATAAACACCCGGTTATGATTAACAAAAAAGAGAACAGTTGAAAGCGTAATAATTGCATGGCATCAAATAAGTTATCATCCGTTTTAAAATATCGCACCGAAACAACTTAGCCAACAATTCCGCATAAAAACAGAAAAGCCCCGAACTGCAAGGCAATCCGGGGCTTTCCGTTTAATCGGTCAGAATCAAAAAATTATCTGGCTACGCTGTTTTGGCTTTTACCATTCAGCAGATCCGCTGTTTGTGGTTGTCCGTTACGGATTGCCAATTCAGCTGCAGTGAAACCGTCCATGTTTTTTAGGGAGGTATCAGCGCCCAGCTTCATCAGCTGCTCTACAATATGAATTTGTCCCTGCTCCGATGCGATCATCAGTGCTGTGTAACCCTTATCATTCTGAAGATTTAAATTCGGATTATGAGCCAGTATTATTTTTACCATTCTTGGATTTCCAATTCTTGAAGCCAGCATTAATGCTGTGTTTCCATTTTCATCAACCGAATTAATATCTGCATCTTCTGCAAGCAGAACATTCAGACTCACGATATCGATGTTTTGAATCGCTTCAAAGATGTCATCCTTTACAACGTCAGTTGTTGAGGATTGAGCTGTTCCTGCAAATAGTGAAATAAGCAGTACAGAACTCATGATTAGTTTACTTATGAACTTCATTTTTCTTCTCGTGTAGATTTATTTTTTCCTGATTTATTATTCTTATGCCGGGTTTTTCACCAGTAGTTTTTTTAGTCAATTTGGCCGGCCTCTAATTGTGAGAATTGTAACGTTTTAAAAATACGGAAGGTTTCAGATTTTAGGGTAAATTTTACCGATACAGAAAAAGTAAATCCACTGACTAAAAAGGTGTAAAAAAGTAAATTCCGGGTATCTAATTTATTAAGTGAAATGGCTTTTTTACTTTAGATGATTAAAGTATTAACGTCTCAAAAAGCCTAAATCACCAAAAATATTTAAGAAATTGCGCGTATAACTTTTTTTATTGAGTTTTCCCGGGTGCATTTATTTCTATCTCAGTTCCTATCCCGTAATCGTCAGTTCTTTACCGGTTATTTCTTCAAAAAGGGCTCGTTTTCTCATGGCACCCCAAATCTCAAGATTTGGATCGGCTTCGGTGTTTAAAGTCAGGTTAATACTCTTATCATGAATCGTTAAATCGAACGATCGAACATTTTGATAATGACTTCGATCCAAACCATCTGCAACCCTCAATAAGGCACTGAGTTTTTTCACTCTCTCTTTAACCGACTTATCCAGTTTTTTATAGTGGGGATGTCTCGATTTTGGAGTTGACCTACGGTGATATCGGGCCACGTTTGCCATCACATCAATTTCCTCCTCTTTAAAACCCATTAAGTCTGCATTGTTGATTATATAAAGCGCGTGTTTATGATGTTTACGATGAGAAATATGATAACCGATATCATGCATCCAGGCCGCAAATTCCAATAGTTCACGATCCCCTTCCTCTAACTTCAACTGATCAAACAACTCATCAAAAAGATTTTTTGCCAGTTCAGCTACATGGCGAGAGTGGTCTTCGTGCCAGTCGCACTTGTGAACCAATTCAAGCACACTTCTTCGCCGGGGATTTTCCTCCAGCTGCATTCGGATCCCCTCGCTAAGCTCTTTTTTGATATATCTTAACACAATCCCTTCCCGAAGTGCCTGCGAGGATATTTTCACCCGTTTAATTGCAAATTGCTTCAGAATGTAGTGAACCAGAACTAAACCCGCGGGGAGTAACTTCACCCGTTTTTCATCCAGACCTTTCAGCTTTGCTCTCTTTTTTTCATTTAGCTTGATCGTTTCATCATAAAACTCAAAAAACTCGCTTGCCGTAAACTCCAATTCATTGACAGTCAAATTTGGAGTTTTATTATTTCTGTGCGCTATCATCAATGCGATGTTCTCCATTGTACCGGACGAACCGATTAAAACATCGGACCGATGGTGAGCAAAAGCTTCCGCCACATCCGTCAGCTGATTTTTATACTGATTATTCAGTACATCAATTTCACTTTTTGTGATGGGATCATGCGAAATAAAATTGGCTGTCATCCGTGCCACACCCAATTTTTTACTGCTCAGATGATAGAACTTTTCCTGATCGGCAATGATAAATTCCACACTGCCACCTCCAACGTCCATGATTAATGCGGGTCGGTCCGGCATTTGAACGCCATGTTGAACAGCCAATCCAATCAATTCCGCTTCTATTCTCCCGGGGATGGCATTAATTTTTACACCAACTTCATCAATCGCCCGCTGAATAAAATCACCGCCATTCTCTGCTTCCCTAATCGCACTGGTGGCATAAGCCAATATCGATTCAGCCTGTTGATGTTCAGCAAGCACCTTGATTTTTTCCAATGCATCAATTCCCCTATCCATAGCTTCATCAGAAAGTCTGTCACCCAGCCCTTTTTCGGCCAGCAAAACCATCTCTTTCAATTTATCTACGGTATAAAAACTTCCATCTGAAAAAATATCTACGATCAGAGCATGAAAGGAGTTGGTTCCCAAATCGATTGCCGCAATTCTCTTTACGGGGTGCCTCGGAATTGATTGGTTCATCATCAAATAACTTTCCTTATCTTCATAATTAGTTATGAAATAATACAGAATGTGCGCCGCAATTTCTTTTATTATTAGAAATAATGACAATCTCTGACTCTCAAAATTCGCAGACCGAAGTTTACACGAACGGATTCAATTCTGCTCCCTGGTGTGTAAACGGTCATGTGCACACTATTCTCTGCTCCCTGTTTTTTCAGGCACCGCATATCAAAGCACAAAAAGTACGGATCGAGACTCCAGACGGAGATTTTTTGGATCTTGATGTTACTCGACTGAATGAATCCAGTCCGGTTGCCATACTTTTCCATGGCCTTGAGGGGCACGCCCGAAGATATTACATCAAGCAGCTGTCTAAACATTTGATTGAAAGAAACTTCAGTGTAGTTGCCGTCAATTTCAGGAGTTGTGGTGGCACGATGAACCGGAACAGAAAGTATTACCATTCCGGAGAAACAGAAGACCTGCATACTGTATTTGAATGGGTTGATCAGAATTTCCCAAATGCCGAGTTCTATTCAGCAGCGGGTTTTTCTCTGGGTGCCAGTGCACTGCTAAATTACCTGAACAAACACGGGAAACATCATCTGCTCGACAGAGTAGCGGCAATCTCTACGCCATTTGAGCTGCGGAGAGGTTCACTTAATCTGGAAAATGGTTTCAACAGGCTCTACTCTAAAAGCTTTTTGGTAACGCTCGAAAAAAAATTAAAACTCAAAAAGAAGGTCTTTCCCGATCTTCCTGATTATACCGGCAACACGCTTTATGAGTTCGATGATCAAGTAACTGCACCTATTCACGGATTTGAGAATGCGGATCACTATTATGAAAGCTGCTCAAGTGCTTTTTTTATGGATAAAATTCGCACAAAAACTCTCGTCATTCACAGCCAGGATGACCCGCTGTGCCCTTTTCAATGGACTCCAATCAACGATATTCAGAAAAATCCTGTTCTTACAACCAGTTTCCCAAAAGAGGGAGGACATGTCGGCTTTTGGAGTTTACCATCCGGTTGGCTCAACAAAACAATAGGCGATTATTTTGAACACTCCTCAAATGGGAACTGATTACAACAAAATTTACAAACTACATTTTCTTAAGTATACAATATGGTCATCATAATAGGTTCAGGTCCAATAGGGCTAGCCACAGCAATTGCGCTAAAACAGAAAGGAATTGAGTCACTCATCATAGAAAGAGGATGCTTGGTTAATTCGATCTATAATTACCCAACCAACATGACCTTCTTCTCCACATCGGATAAGCTTGAAATTGGGAATATTCCTTTTATTTCTCACGGCCCAAAACCAACACGTAAGGAGGCTTTGGAGTACTACCGTAGAGCTGCGGAACATTACAATCTGAACATCAACCTTTTTGAAGAGGTGACGAATGTTAACGGTGAAGACGGTTCATACGAAGTGATTACCGACAAGGGAAAATACAAGGCTGAAAAAGTGGTTCTCGCTACCGGATTTTATGGCAAACCCAATATGATGAATGTGCCCGGCGAAGAGCTCCCTAAAGTTCTTCACTACTATGATGATCCCCATCGATACGCATGGCAAAATGTTTTAGTTGTAGGAGGCGGAAACTCTGCTGCAGACGCCGCACTTGAAACCTATCGATGCCATGCCAATGTTTCTATTCTTGTAAAGCACGATACGCTTAAGCCTTCCATCAAATATTGGGTGAAACCGGATATTGATAATCGCATCAAAGAAGGTTCCATTACCGGATATTTTAATTCTGAAGTATTGGAGATCCGTGAAAAAGAGGTGGACATCCAGACGCCTGATGGGGAAAAAACCATAAAGAATGATTTTGTTCTGGCGATGACAGGTTATCGCCCTCATTTTGATCTCATGCAAAAGATGGGTATCAACTTAACAGAAGATGAAAAGAAGATGCCGGTTTACAACAAAGAGACGTTAGAAACGAACCGAAAAGGATTGTATGTAGCCGGTGTGGTTTGTGGGGGGATGGATACCAGCAGTCTGTTTATCGAAAACAGCAGAATTCACGCAGAACATATTGCGGATCACATTGAGAAGAGCAGATAAAAAAAGAGGGCAAGCTACCCATATCACGCCGCTACGACCTACTACCGCTGCTGCCTTCCGACCCTGACGGAATTCATAGGGAGCTGGCTGTATGGAACTTGCCCCGAGCAATAAATATAAGGGCTTTGGTATTAAATATAAACGGTAAATCCCAAGAAATTTACCTTTCAATAACACCGTTCCAATCGTTCTCGGGCGTATTTTCAATTAATTCCCGGCAAAGACCTGCATAGAAAAGTGAAGGGTTGAGATTTTTATTTACATGAAAGTTCGCAACCTCTTTTGAGGTGAGTTTTTCAAAGATTGAAAGTGCTTCTGAAAACTTCCGGTCAAAATATAAATCAAGAGCCGATTCAAACTGTTTGATCAGGTTTAGGACCGAAAGATCGTATTGATCTGTAAACCCAACCAACTGATACAGCACCACTGATTTATTACGCCCTTTAACCCGAACCTTACCCAACTTCCTGAATACAAATTCATTCGTTTTCTCCGCCTGGATTTTTGTACTCTCGGAAACAATAGAATAAACACCAAAGATTTTGCAAGCCGACTCGCATCGAGCCGCCAGATTCACCTGATCTCCCATCACCGTGTAGTTAAAGCGACGTTCGGAACCCATATTCCCTACAAGCATCGGCCCGGTATTAATTCCGTATCGAGTTCTAATCTGAACCCCCATCAGGTCATAAGACTGCTTTTCCCATTTTTGTTCAGTCTTCAAAACCGTTCTGCATGCGCAGGCAGCTTGATTTTCGATAGGAACCGGGGCGCCATAAATGGCCATTACAGCATCACCTATATACTTATCAAGTGTTCCGTTTTCTTCGTTGATCACTTCTGTAAATGTGTTCAAATAGCTGTTAATCATAGAAACCAACTCACGGGGCGACAATGATTCAGAAAGTGTTGTGAAGTTTTCAATATCAGAAAACATGACTGTCAGTTCATCTTCCCGCCCCCCGAGGGTATAATCAAACTCATCCGAGATCATCTTGTCTACCAATTCCGGGGATACATAGGATGAAAACATCGATTTGATCTTCTTCTTTTCACGCTCTTCATAGATCACATTATGAGTTACTGATCCTATATATCCTACTACCACCGCTAACAGTACCGGTACAATTGGAATAAAAAGGCTTGCATAATTAAAGAACATAAAAGCAGTGATTGCCCAAACAATTCCGATCAGCAAGGTCATCGTCAGTCCGGACCAGCCCACAAAACGGGATGTAATTAAGTAACTTACACACAGCAGTAGAAGAGTAATCAACAGGCTGTTCAATACACCCACTTCCGTTAAAAAACGGCCATCTAAAATGGTTTGAAGCGCATGAGCATGTATTTCAACACCTGCCATTGCGTATTCACCGCTGCGGTCCGGGTAGGGTACAGAGTGAAAATCCTGCAGTTCAGGCATCGTTGTTCCCACCAAAACAATTTTATCCTTGAGGATGTCCTTATACAACAGGCCGTAATCCGGATCATCAAATTCGTTTATATCAAAAGCCTCTCTTTCTGTCGTTGTTTCAAATTCGGAATCATCTATTACAGCTTCAAAGCTTACGTAATCAAACGACCGATAACCGCCATAATAGTTAATGATCATGCGAGACCGTTCAGTTTTGGGTATCAGACGGTCTGCTGCTTCATATACCTCATCCCTGTTCTGCAATACAGTCTCTTCTCCATTGATAAGAGGCAGTATCTGCAGTGCCAGTGAGTAGTAGGTATCGTTTATATAGTTATACTGAAATGGATAACTGCGAATAAACCCATCCAAATCGGGGCGCATATCTACAAAGCCGATATTCCATGGGGTTGCATTTAGAAATATTTGCCGGGGAAATGACGGAGTTCGTTGATCTGCAACAAACCCACCCAAAAATCTCCGTTCCGGTTCCTGCCTTACCCTACCGGAAAAAAGCACATTACCGGCCTCTTCAACAGCATTTGCAAAAAGTGTGTCATTCCGGGGATTGTACAAATCCTGCTGATCGAAAAGAATATCAAACGCAATTGCTTTGGCACCCGCCTTGTTCAGATTTTCAACTAATTTTGCGTAAACATTGGTGGGCCAGGGATATTTGTATGGAATTTCATCATCCGCCCTGGAGCTGATTTCTACAATTACAATATCGCTATGTGAAAGATCCAACGGACCCCGCAATTCAAATAGTAGATCTCTTGAATTCAGGTCCGCAGTCTGAATGGGGGGTAGAAAAAATATAAACAGCATTATTAATGCTGCTAAAACAAGGGTTAATACAGATGAGACATGTTTACTCATGAATACAACTTAAAATCTGTGAATGTGTCGAAGTTGCATTATACGATCATTTGGCAATGCTGCAAAATCAGATCCAAGATCGTTTACATTTGAGTAGTTAATATTTTTTTGAAATGAACCGTTCTGATGAATTGAATATTAGATCTGCAATCGATTCAACCATGATGTTAGTTATTGTTTGGCTCGTTGAACTCAACACCCTCTTCAAGAATTTGGCCATTCGCAGCGCGAAGACTAAATATCAACCTTCTTTGAATCAGCGATTCGTCCAATGCGTTGTATTGCGAATTAAGCCTGCCAAGCTCTTTTTCACTCAGCTGACCCGTTGTAATATCCGTTCCGCTCTCATCCACCTGTGCAAACATACCTTTGCGCACCGATATAGTTTGGCCGGATTGTAACGCCATCACTTCAAGCATACCTTGCTCAACCCAATAATATCCGTTAGAAATTACGCCAAAAGAAGTCCCTTTAACGGTAGCCATTGTAGATGCAGTAGTAATCTCAAATTCACTGCTAACCTGCCGGTTTACATTTAGAAAAACTCCACCTCTGTTCAGATCAATGCGGATATTTTCGTTTTGATTACGATCCATCTCACCCCGGATTATCAACTCTGATAGCGGACATACTTTTACTACGCTTTGATCCATAAACGTAACCAGTGCATATCCTTTTTCGTCGGTTGTCAGTGTATCGCCGCTAAAAAGGGATCTACCGGGTTGGTCAAATGTATCCTTTGATGAATCTTTAACATCAACATTGGGATCAAAATGCAGAACAATGGCGATTTCCCTTTCAGGGCTATCTGCCTTTACCGATTCTTCGGTTACCAATCCAATTCCGAAGAGCAGAAAGATAAATATGGGGGCTATTGTATTAAAAAAGTTCATTCTCAGCTTGACGATTCATTTCTTTACTAGATCTATTTACTACGCATTCTATCAACTAGTTCCATAGATTCTTTTTTTTATCGACTCCCTACTAAATATCTGCTCATTCAAGTCAATTTGAAATAGAGAAAACCCGTCTCTTCTATTGACTGTTTTGTGGTTCCCACCATTTGAATATGCTCACGAGCAGCTAGCAGTCACCGGTACTGAATAATTATCAATCTACCCAAAGAATTTCCATCTGTAATTGCCAAGATCGACAATTCGATGGTCTGGGTATTTTTAATGAGTGGTTTGGCAGTAATTTCGATATGAAAACCGACAGATTGAGAAAGGCTACATTTAATTGGAACAAGAATGGAAAAAAGCAGTTACAAAAATTGTCTCACAATGGCCGATTTAGTCATGCTTTCATAAATAAAAGATGTGGAACATTCGCTAACTGCTACTAACGTAAAACAAATACCATTTATGGAGAATAAATACGATGCTTTTCAGACTGACAAACTCACCGTTTGTTCGTACTTAAAACCCGCTAAATATTCTCTGTTATGTACAAACCATTGTGGAGCTACGGGGATTCGAACCCCGGACCTTCGCGCTGCCAGCGCGACGCTCTAGCCAGCTGAGCTATAGCCCCATCGAGGCAGAATATATCACCTTTCACAAGCATTTGTCAAAAAAACATTTTTGTTTGCGATTGTTGGTTATGTATTTTTTGTTAAAGTGGAATAATTTCTAACTTAAAACCTCACACTAACTGTACAGGAGAATAACAATGTTTAAATCACCAACTTACTTATTCATTGGTTTGCTTGCCTCAGTGCTTGTTTTTCAAGCTTGCGGTACCGGCGAACCTGAAGGGGATCCAGATCCATTAACACTCGAATACCTCATGAGCCTCTCTGACGAAGAGCTGATGGAGCGTGACAGTGATGGAGACGAGCTTTCCGATTACGATGAAATCTACGTTTATGGTACAGACCCACTCGCACCGGACACGGATGAAGATGGACTTACTGACTACGAAGAAGTGAACACTTACGGAACTGATCCTTTAAATTCGGACAGCGACGACGACGGAATCTCTGATGGAGATGAAGTAAATGTTTACGGAACTGATCCGCTAAGTGCCGATACGGATGGAGACGGAATCTCTGACGGAGAGGAAGTAGATAACTACGGAACTGATCCGCTTGACCCCGATTCTGATGGAGATGGACTCTCTGACGGAGAAGAGGTTAATGAATTAGGAACTGATCCACTGGATCCAGATTCTGACGGAGACGGATTTACTGACGGTCAAGAAATTGAAATGGGATCAGATCCACTCGATTCAAATGACCCTCCCTATATTGAGGAATTGAATACCATCAACTTCGATTTTGACAAATCTGACATCAGAGATGGTGATGCAAGAAAACTTTCTGAAAACGTTGACCAATTGATGGAAGTTGAAGCTTTCAGAGTTCGTGTAGACGCTTATACTGACCACATTGGTGGCGACCAATACAACCAGCGACTTAGTCTGAGAAGAGCAAATGCAGTTGTTAATTTCTACAAAGACAACGGTATTGCAGAAGACAGAATCGAATACAGAGGTCTTGGAAAAGCTCCGGTAGAATGTGCTGAAGCTGAAAAAGATTCGGACACACCCGGTTGTGAGAAAAACCGACGTGCAGAGTCTCATCCTCTGAATCCATACCCATTCTCACCAGGAAACTAATTTAGTTTTCAATCTAAAAGGCGAGCTGAAAATTCAGCTCGCCTTTTTTTATTTCTAAGCATTTCTTTGATTTAAATCTCTAAAAATACCGTGGCACACTAAAACCGAAAAAGTAACCCGGAGCATCTAGTCTTTTTGCAAAATCGAGCCGCAATATTCCAAATATGCTATTCAGGCTTACCCCGGCTTCAGAATGAATTCCATCCGACTGCATACTCAGTCCGGAAAATTCATCTGTTCCCTCAGCAAATCCGGCACCTCCAAAGAGAATAATGCCCCAGCCCTTCTCTACAAAATAGTTCAATCCAAGAATTTCAAAGGGAATAGTCCTGAAATTGTGCTCCGCAACGGCCAGTCCAAAATTATTACCCACATACGGCGTGTAAGGTTTTGTCTTTAAAATCGAGAACGGGGTAAATCTTGACAGTGACCCATCGATTGAGCCCAGTTTCTGAATTGGAGGTGTACCCAATATCGTACCTCCGGATAGATGGATGTCCAGCGTATTGGCAAACAGCCTGCGTTGATAAAATGTCCCGAAATTCCAGTCAATGCTCACCATAAGTGAAGAAAAATCGAAATCACTACCTAAAGCAGAATTACTAAACTCCCCTTTTAACAGAATCTGGCGATTTCCTGCAAATCCAAAGTTTCTTTCCTGAACATTATATCCAATTTCCGCTGAAACGGATCGAACCGTTCCCTCCGAAATTCCCGGATTCAACCTTCTTTCATTTACCCAATCAAATAGTCTGAAGTCAACAACTTCATCAGTTAAAGTGGACCGGTGAATTTCGTGTCTACCCATTATTTTCAGATCAGTCTTGTCTAAAATATTTTTGACTTCAACACCTACCCCAAGCTGTTCATTTCGGAAATAGTTGAAATAATCATCCCCTCCAATCAAGGTCACAAAACTATTCATCCCAACTGTATAGTTGTTGGATTGATACTGGGTATCCATTGTCTGCTGATACTGCAAGTGCAAATCCAGACTTATCCTATCCAGCGTTGCGATTTGCTTCACGAGGTTTGTTCCATAATCCCATGTTTCACTGTTAAAACTATAGCCCCCGAAAATTTTAGTATTTAAACTAAGATTTGAGATCTCATTCTGATAATTCAATCCTATGTGAACACCCTCTACCCGATTATACTTCGCCCGTAGACCTACTCCATCAGGAAAAAGATTCCCAATACCCGATAATGGGCCTGATCTTTCTTCTTCCTCATCATCAAGCATCCTGGCTAAAAAACCCTCCGGTCTGAACGCTTCTTCCATAGTCTGAGTGCTGTCTATCGTCTCATATGCACGACGCTCTTCATCAGTTAAAGGTATTTCAACAAAGGTAACTTCTTCCTTATAGGTGGTATCAGCCTTGGTAAATGTGTCCTGATTATTAAAGATTGAATCAGGTATAGAAACATTGACCTGATAATCAGAAATCCTGGAAACCTGCTTAAAATTAATAGCCGGAAATTGTAATCCGATTAAACCTATACGAATACGCCCTTCAATTCTCATATCCACCGGCAACCAAAAATCCCTCCCATAGTTACTGAATTGTTGCTTGTAGGATAGATCAAAGTCCTGAACCGGAGGTGGGAAATTCACTACCTCGTTGGGTTTTAAATCAACATCCACAAGGGCATACTGCCTGCCAAGTACAAAAGCCACGCCTTTAAATGTTGGCTGGAGTTTTCTTTTGGGAGTCACCTCAATTTTGTAGACCGGAACACCGTCCATTTGCAGTGTTTCCAAAAGCTTGAAGTGATAGTAGGAAAGTGCATCGGGATGAGTAATGCCCACAATGTTATATCCGGCAATTTCAACATTGTCATCATAAAAATTAGGTAGGTAGCGGACACCTGCAAAATTTTCGTCTGCGTTTATATTGGACGTTTGGCGGGTTGATTTTTGAATTTCCCTGTGCCCTTCTCCCTTCTGCCAGTACAACGTTGAACTACTCTCTGTAATAGATACTATCGACGTGTCATTTTCCAGTATCTGCCGGGTATATGCTTCCGATTGATAGGAATCTAAATTTGCCCGCCATAGCTTTTTCCTTTCAATCACTCGCTCCATAATGGTGAGTCCGGGATCTCTATCGGTAACCACAATTTCCTCCATCTGCGTAACTGAAGGAAATAATCTAACATCAATTACCCGGGGGCTGTTTTCATCAACCACAACGTTGAAGCTTTCATAGCCGATGTAACTTACACGAATTGTTACCGGGAGCTGATCGACCTGAATTGAATATTTCCCCTCTTCATTACTAATTGTTCCCCGAAGGCTATTTTCAAGAATAACAGTAGCCGCCGGCAGAGTCTCACCGGTCTGTCCATCATAAATGGTTCCTGAAATTTCAGTTTGAGAAAATACATAAACCGGGGTAAGCAGCAGTAGAATCGTAAAACTAATCAGTCGAAATCTCATTCATCTATTTCCGTGAAAGTAAATTTGAATCTACTCTACGTACAAACCGGACAGATCGTTTCACTTGGTGGAAATAAAAAAGGCTCACAACGATGAACGTTATGAGCCTTTAATTGTGCCCCGGAATGGAGTCGAACCATCACGGCCGTTAGGCCACACGCCCCTCAAGCGTGCGCGTCTACCAATTCCGCCACCGGGGCAAAAAAGTTTTTTATCAAAATTTCAATCTTTGCTGTGCATCGAGTCGAACCACCACGTCCCGACAGCTGTCGGGACACACGACCTTCAATCTCGTAAAACTACGGGGTACCAATTCTGTCCTTGTTCAGCGTATCAGGAATCGGGACAAAAACTGTTACTTACCAAAATTTCAAAACTCTACTGTAAATCGAGTCGAATCATCACGTCCCGATAACTATCGGGACACAAGCACTCAATCCCGAAAGCATTCGGGATACCAATTCCGCCACCGGGGCTTATTGGTAAAAAAAATGATTCAAATGTTCCATTTGAATCAGAGTTTGTAAAGATAGGGGATTTTCAAACTAAATGGAAAGTGCCTTTTTCAAAAAACCACAGCTTTTTCTCCCGACAACTGTCGGGATGAATTGGTTTTTCGTAGTTTTGTGTTGAAGGATATCAAATAAAAGAGTGTACTCGTGGCACGACTCCAAGTCGTGCCACGAGTTTAGAAAAACCAAAACAAAGAATTCTATGACCAACCAGGAAGTAGCCGAAAAACTCCGTGAAATTTATAACCTGATGCAGCTTGCCGGGGAGAACCGGTTTCGGGCTATAGCATTCGATCGGGCTGCTCAGACCATTGAGGGACTCAACGACGAGATCGCCAAGCATATTGAAGAAGGTACTCTCACCGACATCAAGGGAATCGGGAAGTCGATAGCTGAAGATATCCTGGCCTATGCGGAAACCGGAACCATGCCCGTGCTCGAAGATCTGAAAGAGCGCGTGCCAAAAGGGTTAATCGAATGGTTGAACATTTCGGGATTGGGTCCCAAGAACATTGTTAAAATTCACCAGAAACTGGGCATTACCGAAATCGTCGAACTGAAGGAGGCGTGCCAGAGCGGAGCGGTTGCTGATCTTCCAGGTTTAGGTCAGAAATCTGCTGACAAAATTATCAAATCGATTGAGTATCTGGAAAAATTCGGGCAGCGGGCCCGGCTCGATCAGGCTCTTGAAATCGCCGAACCGGTCTTTGAGTTCGTCAAAAATATTGATGGGGTAAAACAGTGTGAGATTGCCGGCTCACTTCGGAGATCCCGCGAAACTATTGGTGACATCGATATTCTTGTTGCGGCGAATACGGATGATGCCGAAGCCATTTTTGATCAATTTGTAAATCATGAGCTGGTCGTTGAAGTTTTGGGACGCGGTGATACAAAGAGTTCGGTTCGAACAGAAAATGGCCGACAGGTGGATCTGCGGATTGTAAAACCGAACGAGTTTCCTGCCGCTCTGATGTACTTCACCGGCAGTAAAGAGCACAATATCGTAATGCGTCAGCGGGCCCGCGAGCGTGGGATGGCTCTGAATGAATATGGACTTTTTAAGCTCAATGATGAAAAAGAAACCGATTTTGATCAGCCCGTAAAAACCTCATCTGAAGAAGAAATCTACGAAAAGCTTGGGCTGAATTTTGTACCGCCCGAACATCGGGAAGATCGCGGTGAGTTTGAGTTTTATGAGGAGCACAAATCGATGGAGCTGGTTTCTGATTCCGACATCAAAGGCGTAGTTCACGCCCACAGTACCTGGAGTGACGGAAAATATACCATCAAACAGATGGCCGAAGCGTGTATGGAACGTGGCTATGAATATCTTGGCCTGACCGATCACTCCAAAACAGCAGCCTACGCCGGAGGCTTGACGACCGATGAGGTAAAACAGCAGTGGGAGGAGATTGATCGGCTAAACGAGGAATTCAAAGAATCCGGGAAAAAGTTCAAGATCTTCAAAGGGATGGAGTCGGACATTTTAAGTGACGGCTCATTAGACTATCCCGATGAAATCCTCGCCGGATTCGATTTTGTGATTGCCAGTGTTCACAGCGGACTGAGTATGTCTCTGGAGGATATGATGAACCGTTTTGAGAACGCCATCAAAAATCCTTACACACGAATTGTGGGTCACCCAACCGGGCGTCTACTGCTGAAACGTGAAGAGAGCAAACTGGACCTCAACCGCCTGATTGAGCTTGCTGTTGAGCACAACACCGTAATCGAAATCAATGCCAGTCCATGGCGGCTCGATCTCGACTGGAGGTATGGAAACAAGGCGAAAGAAGTTGGCTTGATAACCTCCATCAACCCGGATGCCCACTCTGTAGAGGGAATTGACGATATTCACTACGGTGTGATGATCGCTCGAAAGGCAAAATTTGAGCCGGCACGGGTGCTGAATACTAAATCGGCTGAGGATTTTGAGAAGTGGTGTAAAAAGAAGTAGCAGGTACTGAGTATTGAGTATCAGGAATTGGTAAGACAAACTTTATCTTAAATACACCCCTCTTATTCTCCCCTTATTAGGGGAGATTTTTTCCTTTAACTTTTAACTTTCGCCTTATCACAAAATAGACGCTGTCAGAATCAGCCAACGCTGAATGCTGACAGGTCTGCGTTCTCAAAACTCAATACCTGATACTTTCTACTCAATACTCTTATATTCCCCAAAACCTGAATCTCATTCTGAGCCAAACACATGAGCGAATCCAAAAGTCTGACTTACACATCCTATCTGAAAGTAAAAGAGCTGCTTGAACTGCAGCAGCCGGAATCGAAACCGGAAGAGCACGATGAGATGCTTTTCATTATCATTCATCAGGTATACGAATTGTGGTTCAAACAGATCATGCATGAATTTGATAAGCTTCGTGCTGATCTGGAGACCGGAAATACCTGGGGCGCCACCAAAACGATGCGACGCGTGCTGACCATTTTGAAAACGATGGTCTCCCAAATTGACATCCTCGAAACAATGACTCCTTTAGAGTTCAACAGTTTCCGGGGATTTTTGCAGAGTGCCAGCGGGTTTCAGTCGGTACAGTTTCGCGAGATGGAGATTGTCTGCGGCATGAGATCAAAACACATCATCGATGTGCACAAAGACCAGCCGGAACTTCAACAGAATCTACTTGACCGGGAGAAAGAATTCACTCTCTGGGAAAGTTTTTGCAAATACCTGCAACACCGCGGTCATGACATTGAGATACCGGAACGGGTAAATGAGCATGGTTTGGTTTTTGAACCGTCTGATCACAATCAAACCGAGCTGGTCAATATTATGAACAACGACCCCGAAGCGGCCATGCTCTGCGAACTGTTTATCGATTACGACGAGGGACTGATGGAGTGGCGCTACCGCCACGTAAAAATGGTAGAGCGAACCATCGGCACCAAAAAAGGCACCGGTGGATCAGACGGCGCCGGGTATCTCCACCGAACATTGAATAACCCCATCTTCCCGGATCTTTGGGCGATTCGCTCGAAGTTTTAAGTTGATTGGCTAGAGTCAAACCTGACAGCATAAGCTCCCCCTTCGAAGGGGGGCGGGGGGATGATCAAAGCTATATCGAAGAGACTTCAACACACCCCTTGCTTGTTCGCTGAACGCTCACTGCACATTTCCCCTCTCGAGAGGGGAAAAGTTCGAATGAAAGCGCAAAGCTCTGTTCAGTCGGGCGAGGAGTGTGTTTAATGCGTGTAACCAGACGCTGTCAGGATCAGCTAGCGCTGAACGCTGACAGGTCTCAATCACCCACCAATTCTTTTCAGAAGCTTTCCTAAAAACTTTCCGCCGTACACCCTCTCCACATGATCCATATCGGCAATAACCACAAGCTCTTTCCGGCTTCTTGAGAAAGCCACATTCAGCAGCCGCGGTACACTCAAACCGTTTTTCTCCTCATCGAGCGGACGTACGGAATAGTGACGTTTGGTGCCTCTCTGTTTTTCACCGCTCATCACCGTATCAAAAATGATGTAATCTTTTTCCCGACCCTGAAAGGTATGAATGGTTCCCACTTCAACATTCCGGATGCCGGCTTCATAGAGACGATTTCGAAGATCATAAACTGCACTTCGGAACGGCACAATCACCCCAACATCTTCCATGAAAATGCCGCGACCACCCATATTTTTCAGCAGTCGTTCAACCACCTCTTGATGAACCATGTTGATCGGCTTGAATCCCCGTTCGCCGGATTTCTGCTCCAGAAACGGCCCATACTTAGAAGTGTTGACCAAATGAAAGGCGCGATCAGAAAGCTCCCCTAGCGATTGATCCTGAATTTTGCCGGTTTTCAATCGGCCTTCGTAAAACACAGTACTGATCACATCGGCAAGTGACTCTTCCAGGCGGTACTGCGTATCAAAAAAGGCGGTGAATTCGGGATGCTCGTCGTGCCAGCGAAAGAGGGCTTCTGATGAGTCGGCGCCGGAAACCGTAGTAAAAATATCTTTCTCCAAAAACTCGCGGGATTTTCGGTCGGATGTCAAAGCAATGGGTGGAAGCTGCATCGGGTCGCCCACAACCACCATGTGCCACTTGGCATGAGCCGCGAGTACCATCATGTAGGGAAGATTCGCCATCGAACTTTCATCTACTACAACAGCATCAAAATCGAGATCATGAAACAGATCAGACGTACATACCTTAGCCAATGTTGTGGCCACAAGCTGTTTTTTCCACAGCTCAGCTCGGTCGTTCACCTGACTTAACTCCTCAAGCTTCTCTTCCAACTCCTCCAGTCCGCCGGCATCCTCAATTTTCTGCTCAATCAGCTTCATCTCCAGCTCCTGATTGTTTGTTGGCTGCTTACCATTTCGGAAACGTTTTTCAACGGCCTGCAGCGCCTGCTTTCTGCGCTCCATCAATCCGATCCACTCTCCGGCCTGCTCCTGCCGCTTACGAATCGTCTGTTCAAGCTGATTGGAAAAGAGAATCGGCTCCAGTTCAGAAGCATCCAGCGCGGCCTCCCCAAAACGTGTGATTCTATGCTGTGGAATATTCAGCCCAATCTTTTGAATTGCATCCAGTGCACTCAGCAGTCCAACATCAACGGCTCTGTTGGTATTCGATGCAAAGAGGACTTTTTTTCCGTTCTTCAGGTAGTTGGCTATAATATATCCCAGCGTAGCGGTTTTACCGGTTCCGGGCGGCCCCCAGATAAACGTCGCCCTGCGATTCATAGACATTCGAATCGCGTCAAGCTGCGCTTCGTTCCGCATGCCATCGTCATCCACTTCATCCGGACCGGGAATCGCTTGACCATTCGGTTCAAAGAGATGTTCGAGGCGTTCCAGTTCACTTTTTTCCCGGCTGTTCAGTTTTGCGATTTCAGACAAGGTTTTCTTCAGAATAAAGTCGTTTTCCCACTCCACGTGTACTTCTGAAATAGAACTGCCAACATCCTCAGGAAATTGTAAGGTAACCTCTTTGTCCTCAAACGAAACGGGATGAACCGTCCAGCTTTTTTCACCGGCCATCGCTTTTATCTCCTCCGCAAACCGAATGGCAGGCTGATGAGATTCGAACTTGTAGTTCACACTGTCTGAAGCGGTTACTTTCTCTCTTTTTCCTGCAAAGAGTACATCCGATGACGGTTTTTCCCGAACCGTTTCAATCTCCGATTCGAGGGCGGTTATGGCTTGATCGAGTAGTTTTTTTATATCCATCTTTTGGGTAAAACGGCAAACGTGAAAAGTGAGAAATCAAATTCTTTCTCACTCGTTTTAACTTGAGTTCGATTTTAAACTAAGGTAACAACACTCCCCTCCTGTGTAAGGAGGGGGCGGGGGTGGTTGTCCCAAGACGAAATTAGATAAATGAGACTCAAATATTCTTTTTAACCACCCCTAAGTCCACTAAACAGATGATCAATCGAACTCATGGTTTAATTTATTTCAGAAATAGAAACTAACAGTTTCATTAAGTACAATCGAACTTTATTTGCCCCCAATTTGGTCTGCAATTTTTCACGTTTGGCAAACTCAGAAAACGAACTCGCCTCTAGCATCTACCCTCTCGCCACAAAAAATCTACTGATCCCACAACTCCGACCGAATCATCTGCGCGCTCTTTTCTGAAATGATGTACTCCAATTTGATCCGTTTAACTTCCGGCACTTTTTGTTCCACTAGCCGGGCACTGGCGGGAGTATAGACAATCAGATCGGTATTTCGCACAAAAAGTGGCAGGGATTTGCCGTAGGTGGCACCAGCCACAAACGCGCCTTCAAAGTTCATGAGTGTTTTTAGCTCGTCAATAATTTTTGAGATCGATTCCTCTTCGGCCGTAACCAGGCCAATCGCCTCGATGCCCGAGCGATCCACAATGGAAAGAAGTACATCCGCATCGTAGTGAAAAACAACCGGCAACAGGCGAATGGTGTTACTCAGCGATCGAAACTCGCTTACAAGATGAATCGGTACAAAAAGAGCATCGTACTTAACCAGTCTATCATAATTATCAGCCGATATCGGTACACTCTTTACGCCGATCTGATTCTTAATCGAGTCTGACAATAGCTTGGCGAGTTCCACTGTCTCCCCCACGGTTGCAATACTTTGAATTCGGTCGGGCCACTCCATGTAGCTGATCTGCTCTTCAAAAATCGCTTCGATCTCCTTTTCATCCAGACCGTAACCGATCAGTTCTTCCAGCAGCTCCTGCATCTTCTCGGTTCCCATCTCAATTCGCTGGGTTTTATCGAGCGAGGTACTTTGCCGGTTCACTACAAAACCGCGTCCCTGCTCTGGCGTGATCAATCCTTCATCGGCAAGCTGATGGTACGCTTTGCGCACGGTATGAAAACTGGCCCCCAGTTGCCGGCCCAATTCCCGGGTTGAGGGAAGCAGCTCCCCCACCTGAAACTGCTTGGTGGCAATCATCAGGCGGATACGGTCTGAGATATGTTTGGCGGAGTGTTTCATTCAGATTATTTTACCAAACGCTTCAGTTCACTCAGCATCAGCATCGCTTCAATAGGCGTCATTCGATCAGGATCGGCGGCTTCCAGTTTATTCAATAGCGTTTCCACATTCGGATCGATTTGCGATCCAAATAGCGTCATCTGAGGTAATTCTGCCTGTTTCTCAACCTCTTTGGTCACTTTCTTTGCCGCCTCTTTCTTTTTGGCTGATTGAGCCATTGCCCCGTTTCCATCGTGACTCACATCCAGCGTGTGACTCTCCAGGTTTGATAAGATTTCCTTCGCACGATTAATCACTACATCCGGCAGACCGGCCATATTGGCCACCTGAATTCCGTAGCTGTGATCGGCGCCGCCGCGAACCAATTTCCGCAGAAAGATCACTTTCCCATCGTGCTCCTTCACCTGTACGTTGAAGTTCTTGATCCGCTCGTAACGCTCCTCTAACTCGTTGAGCTCATGATAGTGCGTCGCAAAAAGTGTTTTTGCAGCTACTTCTGGTTTGTTGTGCAGATACTCCGACAGCGACCACGCGATACTCAGCCCGTCAAATGTACTGGTTCCGCGTCCAACTTCATCCAATAGAATCAGGGATTTTGGTGTGGCATTATTCAGAATGTTGGCCGCTTCATTCATCTCCACGAGAAAGGTACTCTCTCCTGCAGCCAGATTATCTGAGGCTCCAACCCGGGTAAATATTTTGTCCACAAGTCCGATTGTGGCCTTTTCGGCCGGTACAAAACAACCGATCTGCGCCATCAAAACCAGTAATCCCGTTTGACGCAGAATAATACTTTTACCGGCCATGTTCGGCCCGGTAATCATCAATATTTGAAATTCGCTGTTATCCAGATAGATATCATTCGGAATAAAAGGCTCTCCTGCTTCCAGGGTTTTCTCAACTACCGGGTGACGCCCTTTTTTCACATCAACCACATCTTCTTCATTGATCTCCGGTTTTACGTAGTTATTCCGGAAGGCCACCTCTGCAAAACTTTGAATGCAGTCCAATTCCGCAATGGCCGTGGCAATCTGTTGAACATCCTCGGCAAACTCGGCTACATAGAGTCGCAACTCTTCAAACAGTTCGCCCTCCAGCGTTTTGCTTTTATCCTCGGCCGACAAAACCTTCTCCTCCACCTCTTT
This sequence comes from Rhodohalobacter barkolensis, assembly GCF_002834295.1. Classification (NCBI taxonomy): domain Bacteria; kingdom Pseudomonadati; phylum Balneolota; class Balneolia; order Balneolales; family Balneolaceae; genus Rhodohalobacter; species Rhodohalobacter barkolensis. The sequence goes on from NZ_PISP01000003.1 coordinate 207,994, forward strand.
CAGCTCAGGTGTGATGTAGCGTTCGGAGTTCACCAGTGTCTGCTTGCGAATGAAATGTTCCGGCACTTTATCCTTGTGCGTGTTGGTCACCTCAATGTAGTAGCCAAACACCTTGTTGTATCCAATTTTGAGGGATGGAATTCCGGCATCCTTGGCCAATTTATTTTTAATCTCGGCAATGTATTTTTTCCCGTTTCGGGCAATCTCTCGCAGTTCATCCAGGTCTTCATTGAATCCCTCATCAAATATTCCTCCATCTCGAATACTCGCGGGCGGATCTTCCACCAGAGCCCCGTTGATTCGCTCCTGAACATCAATCAAAAGCTTTAACCGTTTGTTGATTGATTTGATAAGTACACTTCCACTCTGACCTATAATTCTCTTGATTGCGGTAATTTGTGCTAGGGAAAGTTGAAGCTGTTTCAAATCTCGCGCATTGGTTCGCCCCACGCTGATCCGGCTAATTAGCCGCTCGAGATCGCCAACCTGATCCAGCTCATCCCGCAACTCTTCGCGCAATGTGTGGTCTTTAACCAGCTCATCGACCGCCTCAAGCCGATTCTCAATCGTTTCTGCTTTTTTCAGAGGACGCATTATCCACTTTCTCAGCAAACGCCCCCCCATCGCCGTAGACGTTGCATCCAGAATGGAAACCAGTGTTCCGTCGGTTCCCCCCTCCTGCATGCTCGACGTCAGTTCCAGATTTCGTTTGGTCGATCCGTCCAGCGACATATATTCGCTGTTTTCATAAGCATAGAGCCGCTTCAGATGACCCAGCGAAGATTTCTGTGTCTCCTGCATATAATGCAACAACGAACCGGCTGCATGATGTGCAATTTCCAAGTCCTCTACGCCAAAGCCCTTCAGGGAGTGTGTTTTAAAATGCTCGGTCAGGATTTTATAGCCGTAATCCCCTTCATACACCCAGTCTTCAATAAAGGTGATGTTGTTTGATTTCAGAATTTCCGGAACGCTGTTCTTTAATTTTTTCTGAATCAACACTTCCGACGGCTGCAGCGACTGAATTAAACTGTCCAATTCCGTTTTACCGACCTGACTCAAACCAAACTCACCGGTGGATATATCCGAGAATGCAACTCCGACAGTACCTCCCGCCCAGAAAATCGAGACGATATAGTTATTTCGCTTATGATCAAGCAGCTTCTCAGACATGGTCACCCCGGGGGTGGTAATCTCCGTTACCTCCCGGTTCACAATTTTCTTACCGGCTTTCTTCGCAGTTTCCGGATCTTCAGTCTGCTCACAGATGGCCACACGAAATCCACGTTTCACGAGTTTGGGAAGATAGGAGTCGAGTGCATGATAGGGGAATCCTGCCAACGGAGTTTGATCTCCACCGTTATTTCGTTTGGTTAGAGTAATTCCCAGCTCTTTGCTAATCAAAACGGCATCATCGGCAAATGTCTCATAAAAATCACCCACCCTGAACAGCAGAATAGTCCCGGGGTGTTTCTCCTTAATTTCAAAATATTGACGCATCAATGGCGTCTGCTTTTTCTTCTTCTTACCCATTCAGAAAATTCCTTATATGTGTTTATTTCCACAGGTCTGAAAGGTATTGAATTTCAATCATTTTTTAAGATCAATAAGTTGGCAAATCTGAATGACTGATTTTAATTCTGCATTCTTAATAACAGTTGATTGGCTTTCAACCCAATTACATTTATTTTTATATAAATATGCAGCTATTCGATAAACATAAATTTCGGGCGTACTGGAAAATGGTTGCTGATCTCGCAATGAAGAAGCATGTCTTCTTTAATGCATCAGCTATTACATTTAACCTTTTTATCTGTTCTATCCCTTTTACTCTTATTCTCATCTCTATCATTGGATTTGTATTATCCATTGATACTGCCTTTGAAGAGCTGATTCGATATGGAAGGGAATTACTTCCAACTCTTAATTATGAGGGGCAATCGGGCGATCTTATTGGCAGTGCAATTACTCTTGAAACCATCATTGAACCGTTGGTTAACGCACGAACAATCTTTGGTTTAGCAGGTATTGCTATCTTAATGATCTTTTCTCAAGGACTTTTCCACACCATGAAACATGCGTTATTCGACGTATTTGATGTTGAAGACCGAAAACACCCCATCCTTGAATTAATACATAACTTTTTTGCATTTGGTGTGATTGGAGGTGTATTTCTTTTTTTTAGTATGGCTATCTCCATTATCTCCCTGTTTTCATTTAATGAAATTGATATCCCATATACGGATATTGTAATTGAACTTGGATGGGTGGCCGATTTTCTGACCAATGTGATTCCGGTCATTTTTATGATTTTACTCTTCTATGCCATTTTTCGTTACATCAGTGAACGACGAATGCGCCCGAAAGTCGCCTTTTGGTCGGCCATTACCTATACCGTTCTCTTTGAGATAGCCAAGTATGGAATCAGCTTATATCTTGAATATGCTCTGACCGCTTATCGCTATTTCTACCAGGGTTATACTGTTCTGATTATTATCGTTTTTTGGGTATTCTATGCCGCAGTTCTTTTTGTAATCACATCCATTATGGCACGTTCCTATCAGGAAGTTTATCTTAAAACGCCAGTAGCCGATAGAAATCCATATACCGAAATTTCCTGATGTTTTCTGAAGAAGACGTTTTGCCTGTTGAATTTTACGACAATCCCGATGTAGTGGATATTGCACAAAAACTATTGGGGAAAGTGTTGTGTAGTATGATTGATGGGGTTTTCACCGCCGGTATTATTTCTGAAACTGAAGCATATTGTGGGCGCAATGATAAAGCCTGCCATGCAAATAACGGTAAGCGCACAGACCGAACAGAAGTGATGTTCGGCAAGCCGGGTCACGCTTACATCTATCTCTGTTATGGAATTCACCACCTGTTCAATGTAGTTACCAACCGCACAGGATTTGCTGATGCCGTACTCATTCGAAGTATTCTACCGGTTGATGGCTTAGATCAAATCATAGAGAGAAGAACCGTTAAAAATCATGTCAATTTAGCCAACGGACCCGGAAAGCTCACCCAGGCTCTGGGAATAACAACCGACCTGAATAAAACATACCTAATAAATCCGCCGGTCTGGATTGAAAATCGTGGAGTTGAAATCCCATCAACAGAAATTGCTCCCTCCAAACGTATTGGGGTAGAATATGCCGGCGATCATGCAGAGCGCCTATGGCGATTCGAAATCTCAAAAAGTTTGAGTAAGAAGTTAAAAGTTTAGCACATCTTAATAATTAATTAACCCAATGATGAAACGGTAATTCTACCGTAAGCATTATCAATTAAAACAAAAGAGAATAATTCCAATAGGTATTTGGATTCTATAAAATTCTATTTAGTTTAACATTGAACAATTCAAAATAAAACAATACAGTTATGTTTAAAAAAGCGACATATATTACACTTGCAGCATTTCTATTTACTGCGTTTGCTGCATTTACAACAATCGACAGAGAAGCCACAAGCTGGCAGGTAGATAAAGCACACAGTACCATTAAATTTACGATCAATCATTTCTTTACACCGGTAACCGGTACTTTTGATGATGTTGATGCAACAATCAATTTCGATCCGGAAAACCTTGCCGAAAGTAGCCTTGATGTATCAATACCAATTGAGAGCGTGAATACAAGAAATGAGCGAAGAGATAATCACCTGAAGTCTGAAGATTTCTTTAATACTTCGGAGTGGCCTAACATGGAATTTGTAAGCAGTTCAATTGAGCAGACAGGAGAAAATCAATTTGTTGCTCGTGGAGAACTTACTATTCGTGACGTTACCCGGGAATTCGATCTTCCTTTTGAGCTTTTAGGTGTAATGGATCATCCAATGCAGGAAAATACACGTGTAGCCGGTATAGTTGCTAATGCTGAACTGATGCGCAACGATTTTGGAGTAGGTGTAGGCGACTGGGCCGCAACAGCAGTTGTTGGAAATAAAGTAGACATTGAGTTACAGCTCGAGTTGAATGCTTCCAACTAAAAAAAACCTTTTACAGATTTATCAAACCCCGGTTTTTACCGGGGTTTTTTTATTTTGAGGAAATCTGATTTCATCCTCACACTTTTGCTCTTCAACTGTTATATTTACAACGTTGAATCAAAAGGCTACCAATATTCATGAATAAGAAGACATTTTACATACTTTCCGGTTTTATACTTTTCGCAGCACTGTCACGTCTGCTACCACATGCTTATAACTTTACCCCTCTAGGTGCAATTGCTCTTTTCGGAGCTGCTTACTTCAAGGATAAAAAATGGGCTTTTATCATTCCCATTACCGCTTTTTGGATCAGTGACTTACTCCTGAACAATCTTTTCTATTCAGCCTACTACGAAGGGTTCACATGGTTTACCAGTGGATTTCTCTACCTATACGGTAGTATTGCAATGATCGCTGTTTTGGGGTATTACCTTCTCAAGAAAGTAACCATTGGCAGAGTTATCGGTGGCGCACTCGGCGCATCTCTGATTTTCTTTATCGTTAGTAACTTTGGTGTATGGATTTCAAGCCCATTATACCCGTTAAGCGCTGAAGGACTGATTGCTTGCTATACAGCAGCTATTCCATTTTTCCACAATACACTTGGAGGAAACCTGGTCTACAGTGCTCTTCTATTTGGAGCTTACGAATGGCTGAAAGTACAATACCCATCCCTTCAGCCGGTTGAATCTCAAGTTTAATTCTCAATTGAGTGAGTAAACGAATGATCATCATCGGTGCAACTTCAGGCATCGGTGAACATCTCGCCAGGCACGCTGTCAATAAAGGATACACTGTTGGCGGTACCGGACGCAGAATCGACCGTTTGAAAGAATTAAGAGAAGAGTTGGGGAATCAATTCTACTACGCTGAGATGGATGTCACCCATTTTAGTGAATCTCGATCTACCCTTCATTCCCTCATAGAACAGATGGGAGGCATGGACATCATCGTTCTGAATGCAGGCATCTCAAATCATCCTGCTTCTTCCATTATTGCAATGGAGCAGAAGGTGATCGATGTAAATATAAGCGGATTCGTACAGCTTTTTGGAGAAGCATTTCTTTATTTCAGAAAACAGGGACATGGACAACTGGTAGGCATGTCGTCTATAGCGGGTCTGTTTGGATCGTCCCGGGCTGCACCTTACAGCGCTTCCAAAGCTTTTATCTCAACATACATGCAAGCATATCGGCAACGATGCAATAAATTGAAGGCCGATATCACTGTTACGGATGTAAAACCGGGTTTCGTTAAAAGTGAAATGATTGAGGGAAAGAAGGGATTGTTTTGGGTAGCCGAGACTGAAAAGGCAGTACGGCAAATTTTAAAGGATATTGAAAAGAAGAAATCCTACTCCTACATCACACGTAGATGGAGGCTCATCGCGTGGTTTATTAAACTCATCCCAAATTGGGTTATTGACCGGATATAATTCTGCTTTTACATTGCTCTCTCATAACAATAAATAGAGCAGAAACAGAATGAAAGGGAGTGTAAACACCCAGTCAGAAGAATGATATTTCGTTGTTTCTCTAACTTCCATAGCTTTTCTTTTTTATAACCGAAAATAGTTAAAATTGTTTCAGACTTCCGATTAGATCATCCTAACCAGCCTTCTCTGTCTAAACTTCTATACTGGATTGCCTCAGCGATATGATTTGACAGTATGCCTTCCGATCGATCCAAATCCGCAATCGTCCTTGAAACCTTGAGTATTCGGTCAAAAGCACGAGCCGACAGTCCAAGGGTATTCATCGCTTTTTTTAGCATCTGCTCTCCGGCCTCATCAATTCTGCAAATTTTCCTGGCCATCTTTGTATTCATCTGTGCATTGCAATAAACACCGCTAATACCCATAAAACGTCGGTCTTGAATTTCCCGGGCCTCAATCACCCTTTCACGAATACTGGTTGAGTTCTCCCCTTTATTTTTATTTGATAACTCATCAAAACTCACTTTCTCAACATCCACATGGAGGTCTATTCTGTCGAGCATTGGCCCGCTGATTTTATTCAAATATCGCTGCATCTGCATATGTGTTGAACCACTTTCATCATCCGGATCATACCAGTCACCCGTTGGCGAAGGATTCATCGAAGCCACAAGCATAATTCTGCTCGGATAATTCACGCTCATCCTGGCCCGCGAAATACTTACATTCCCATCTTCCAATGGTTGCCTCATCACCTCAAGTGCACTTCTTTTAAACTCCGGCAATTCATCCAGAAACAGAACTCCATTATGTGCCATTGAAATCTCTCCCGGCATGGGTATACTTCCCCCTCCAACAAGAGCCACATCCGATACGGTATGATGCGGGCTTCGAAATGGACGATGAGTTACCAATGATTTACCGCTTTCCAGTATTCCGGCTACCGAATGAATTTTCGTGGTCTCAAGAGCTTCATCCAAAGTGAGCGGAGGTAAAATTGTAGGCAGCCGTCTTGCCATCATCGTTTTCCCGGACCCAGGAGGGCCTACCATAATAACGTTGTGGCCTCCGGCAGCAGCAACTTCTAGGGCGCGCTTTACATTTTCCTGACCACGTACATCTTCAAAATCCAACACTTCAGCTTTTCCATTTTTGCTGAACAGATTTTTTGGATCAATAATCAACGGTTCTTTTGTACGCTCATCCTCAAACCAATTCATCACTTCACGCAAATCTTTAAACGGCAATACATCGATTCCATCCACCACACCTGCTTCCGGGCCGTTTTCTTCGGGGAGAATTATATATTTCAATCCTCGCTCTTTTGCTTCCACAGCCATTGGCAATACACCTTTTACCGGCCTCAACTTCCCATCCAGTGCCAGCTCTCCCAGAATCAGTGACTTTTCCAGTTTTTCGGTTTTTACCTGTTCCGATACAGCTAACAAGCTTACTGCTATGGGTAAATCGAATGCGCTCCCCTCCTTCGGCAGATCAGCCGGTGCAAGATTGACAGTTATTCTCCCACGAGGGAAAAAAGCATCTGCGTTTTTTAAGGCGGCATCAATCCTGTCTTTAGATTCACTTACGGCACGGTCGGGCAATCCTACCAAAAAATATTTTGGTAATCCTCCGCTTCGGTTTACTTCCACTTCAATCAGACGTGCATCTACTCCTATCGTTGACGCACAATAAACTCTTGATAGCATATTTCTGAATCTTTTTATTTGGTTTCTCGTAGTATGAAACAGGAATTCAAACTTCCTTACAGTTTTAATTCAAACTGATGGAGATTAATCATGGAAAAAACAGAGAAAACTATCCTCGAAGAGATTCAGGGAACCGTTCAGGAAATCATTTCACAAATTAAGGAGCTCATCCGTAAAGGAGATGCCAAACGGGTGATTGTAAAAAACCGAAAGGGCAATGTGCTATTGGAAAGCAGACTGACGCTTGGTGTTGCCGGAGCTGCTGTATTAGCAATTTACGCACCGATATTTACAGCCATAACCACTCTTGTGCTTTATGTCAGTGATGTCCGTGTTTTTGTAGAGAAAGAGATTAATGAATCTTCTGACGAGTACGAAATAGATGCAGAAGTCATCGATATTCAGGATGATGAAGATGAAAAGAAAAACGATGATCCCACGGATAAAACTGTAGGAAAAAAACCATAAAAAAATGGCAGATATCTCGAAGATACCTGCCATTACTATTCATTTTTAATAAGTGACTAAAACTCTCCTCTTACTTCCAGTGCTTTTGCGCAATTGCTTCTTCACTGTCTAATGTATCGGACAGGAAACGTTCTGCATCCAGTGCAGCACGGCAACCGGTTCCCGCAGCTGTAACAGCCTGTCGGTAGATCGGATCCATTGCATCACCGCTGGCAAATACTCCCGGAAGGTCTGTTTCTGTTGACTGTCCTTTTGTCTGGATATAGCCTACATCATCCATTGTCAGAACGTTTTTAAACAGATCTGTATTTGGCTTATGGCCAATAGCGATGAACACTCCCGTTACATCTTCTAACGTTGAAACTTCACCGGTGTTTTTGTTTTTCACTTTCACACCTTCCACAACCTGATCACCAAGAACTTCCAGAAGACCTGAATTCCAGATAAACTCAATTTTATCATTCTTAAATGCACGGTTCTGCATTGCCTTGGAAGCGCGCAGTTCATCTCTGCGATGAATCACAGATACCTTGCTCGCAAACTTTGTTAAAAAGAGTGCTTCTTCCATTGCCGTATCTCCTCCACCAACAATGACAACATGCTGATCGCGGAAAAATGCCCCATCACAGGTTGCACAGGCGCTCACACCTTTACCGCGCAAACGCTGCTCACTTGGCAGATTGAGCCACTTGGCCGATGCACCGGTAGCAATAATAATCGCTTTAGCAAAAATCTCCGTCTCTTCATCAACGGTTAGCTTATAGGGTCTCTCATCGAACTCAATACTGGTAACATAACCGTATCGGCAATCTGCTCCAAAGCGCGTAGCCTGCTGACGGAAATCTTCCATCATTTTTGGCCCCATCACTCCCTCGGGATAACCCGGATAATTGTCTACTTCAGTCGTCTGGGTTAATTGCCCGCCGGGCTCGGGTCCCTCAAAAACGATTGGATTAAGATCGGCACGGGCAGCATAAATTGCTGCAGTCAATCCTGCCGGACCACTTCCGACAATTACTACATCAAATGTTTTTCCTTGAATATCTTTCATTTTATTGGTTTGATTTTACTTTTCTTTAAACGAAATGTAACAATTATTCAACTCAATTTTGGTCAATCTTGTCTATCAGATGTATAGACCCTCACATATATTACTTCACCCAAAATTTGGGTTCTAATTAGCCATTACTGTTGCAAATTATTTAAAATTGGTTATGTTTATCTAAAATAAATTAATGAGGCGTGTCATGATCGTCGGTGTTTGCAAAGAAACAGAGGCTCTTGAAAAGCGTGTTGCTCTTACTCCTGAGGGGACTGAAAAACTTTCTAAAATGGGGCTCACCATTTATATAGAAAGCGAGTCCGGATTGGCATCAAGCTATTCTGACCAACAGTATATCGATTCAGGTGCAGAGATTAAAAAACGGAATCAGATCTTATCAGAAACGGATCTGCTATTGGCCGTTCAGGCTCCTCTTGCTGAAGATCTTGAGAAAATGAAGAAGAATTCGGCCTTGATAGCATTTTTGTGGCCTCTGCAGCATAAGAAGTATGTTGATTTCCTTCTGAACGCCGATTTGACCGGAATGGCGATGGATACGATTCCCAGAATAAGCCGTGCCCAATCGATGGACGCTCTCTCATCTATGAGCAATATTGCAGGATATAAAGCAGCACTTCTCGGAGCTAATCACCTGGACAGATATCTACCCATGATGATGACCGCTGCCGGTACCATACCTCCCGCAAAAGTACTTGTACTGGGCGCCGGAGTTGCCGGTCTTCAGGCCATTGCAACTGCAAAACGGCTTGGAGCCGTAGTTGAAGCTTTCGACATACGTCCAGCTGTAAAAGAGCAGGTAGAGAGTTTAGGTGCTAAATTTGTAGAGGTACCGCTCGAGGAGGAGTCTGAAACCAAGGGTGGCTATGCTAAGGAGCTATCAGACCAAAACAAGGAGAAACAGCGTGAAGTAATCCACAAGCATGTGGCAAAATCTGATATTGTGATTACAACAGCGTTAATTCCCGGAAAACCGGCTCCTCAGCTGATTACCCGCCAAATGGTTGAAGATATGTCAGCAGGTTCTGTAATTATTGATATTGCTGCGGAGCAAGGCGGGAATTGTGAAGTGACTGAACCCGGGAAAACGATCCGACACAACGAAGTAATTGTAGACGGGCCCTTAAATCTGCCGAGCAGTCTTGCCCATCACGCAAGCAAACTCTACTCAAAAAATATACTGTCCCTGCTTGATCTGCTGATCAAAGATGGTCAACCGAATTTCAATTTTGATGATGAAATCATTGCAAATGCTACCGTAACCCATAACGGAGAACTCATCTCTCCATTTGTGAAGGAAAACATGAAATAAATCCAACGGCATCAAATTACAGCCGGTTCTGTTAAATAGAGCTGCCTGTACTCAAACTCATGACTTACTGCATAAAACTATGGAAGCTTTCATTTTCAACCTTTTTATCTTTGTGCTGGCCTCTTTTGTAGGATTTGAACTGATCACAAAAGTGCCTCCCACTCTTCACACTCCCCTCATGTCCGGCGCGAATGCCATTTCAGGAATTACCCTGATTGGTGCCCTGATTATTGCCGGCGGACCCGATTCTGTTTATGCGCAGTGGATTGGATTTGCCGCCATCATATTTGCTACAATTAATGTGGTTGGTGGATTTATGGTTACAGACAGAATGCTCGAGATGTTTAAGAAAAAGGAGGGTGAAAAATGAGCCAGTTCTTACCTGAAGCTTTTCATTCCTTTTTACCGAATCTGATACAAATTTTTTACCTCATTGCCACGGGATTCTTCATTGTAGGAATCAAACGTTTGGGCTCGCCCGCAACCGCTCGATCAGGAAATCAACTGGCATCACTCGGTATGCTGATTGGGGTTGTAGTTACACTTTTTGATCGCGAAATCATTGCCTTTGAGTTTATTATTGCAGGAATGGTTATTGGCGCGTTCATAGGAATATTTGCAGCCAAAAAAGTACAGATGACCGCCATGCCGGAAATGGTTGCCATATTCAATGGATTTGGCGGAGGTGCATCCGCACTGGTTGCCTGGGGTGAATTCACACGACTGGACCCTTCAATTTTTGATACTCAAGGATTGGTAACAACGGGCCTCAGTATACTGATTGGCTCTATTACGTTTACAGGTAGTTTTATCGCATTTGGAAAGCTGAAAGGATTTATTGGCGGGGGGAGAATTGCGCTACCCGGTCAGAATTATATTAACCTTCTTTTAACAGCAATTGCCTTAGGTTTGGTTGGATGGTTCGCTGTTGACCCCGAATATCAGCTTGTTTTTTGGTTACTCTTTGGCCTTGCACTGCTAATAGGTGTATTGACTGTACTGCCAATCGGAGGCGCAGATATGCCGGTTGTGATTTCACTGCTCAACTCTTATTCAGGAATTGCAGCCTCTATGGCTGGATTTGTACTCGGTAACAATCTACTGATCATTAGTGGCGCTTTAGTTGGAGCAGCCGGATTGATCCTTACAAATATCATGTGCAAAGCGATGAACCGCACACTGATAAATGTACTTTTCGGAGCTTTCGGTGGAGTATCCGATGCAGGTGATTCAGATGATGGAGATAAATCCTATCAGCAGACATTTGCTGACGATGTGGCAATTCAATGCACTTACGCTTCCAAAGTTGTTATCACTCCCGGATACGGTCTCGCAGTTGCTCAGGCACAACACACCCTGAAAGAAGTTGCTAATATTCTGGAAGAACGCGGAGTTACCGTAAAATATGGAATACATCCGGTTGCCGGCCGAATGCCGGGACATATGAATGTTCTGCTGGCCGAGGCCGACGTCCCTTACGACCAACTGTACGACATGGATGAGATTAATCCCGAGTTTAAATCAACGGATGTAGTACTCATCATTGGCGCAAATGATGTTGTGAATCCTGCAGCTAAAACGTCGCCCGGCAGTCCAATCTACGGAATGCCAATTTTGAACGTGGATGAAGCAAAAAGAACGATTGTCTTCAAGAGAAGTATGAGTCCCGGTTATGCCGGTATTGATAACGATCTGTTTTACAGTGATAAAAACCAGATGTTTTTTGGAGATGCTAAAAAATCACTACAGGAACTCGCCACTGCTTTAAAAGAATTAGACTAAAAAGAAAAAGCCCGAAGATCTCTCCCCGGGCTTTTCAAGTTTTTCAATAGAAGTTAGTCTGAGATCGGTACAATTCGATTCAGAGTACCATTCGATTCATTAAGGAAATAGATGTAGCCATCCGGACCTTCAATAACATGGCGAATACGCCCGATCCCTTCAACCAAACGTTCTTCTTTAACAAACTGGTCTCCATCCAACTCTACCCTGGAGATCAATTGAAATGAAAGAGCACCAATCAACGCATTACCTTCCCATCCGGGGTATTTGTCTGATGTAACAAATGCCATACCTGCCGGAGCAATAGATGGTGTATATTGGTGTACAGGTTGCTCCATGCCTTCCCTTTCGGTCTCTTCCGTAATGGTTGTACCGTCATAGTTTATGCCATAGGTAATCTCAGGCCAGCCGTAGTTCGCACCGGGTTTATCGTTAATATTAATCTCATCTCCGCCGCGCGGTCCATGCTCATTGGTCCAGACAATCCCTGTTTCGGGATGAACTGCCATTCCCTGAATATTTCGATGACCGTATGAATAGATCTCATCCAAACCTTCGCTTCCAACAAAAGGATTATCTTCAGGAACAGTACCGTCATCGTTCAGGCGAAACAAACTCCCGTTCGATTTACTTAAGTCCTGAGCTGTTTCCATTTCACCGCGGTCACCGATTGAAAAGAACATATATCCATCGTGATCAAATACAATACGGCTTCCGAAATGGTGGCCTCTGCTTGTGAACGGAGTTCCTACATAAAGCTCTTCGAGGTCGGTTAAGCTGTGTGATTCTTCATCAAATTTAGCGCGGATGATGGCTGTTTGTCCCTCTCCATCCTGTGGTTTTGAATAGCTTATATAAAGCCAGCCGTTTTCCTCGTAATTTGGGTGGGGTTCGATATCCAGCAATCCGCCCTGATTATTCGCAAATACTTCAGGCACACCGCTAATTGGATCGGAGTGCAGCTCACCGTTCTTCACTTTTCTGAGATCACCATCTCTTTCCGTAATGAGTACAATGCCATCAGGTAAAAACGCAGCTGCCCATGGTAGATCCAAACTTTCTACGACCGTTTGAACGTAAAAATCAAACTCTTCAGATTCTACTTGTTCACCCGGCGAATCCGGCAGTGCAAAATACTCTTCCGGATCTGAGTCTGAGTCTGACCCATTATTAGATTCTGTCTCCAACGCTTCTGCACAGCCCACAGCCAAAAACAGAAGTAAAGCTGTAAAAAGCGTTAATAATTTTGTTGTCTTTAAAACTGTCATAAGATAGGTGTTTATGGTTGATTGGTTTATAAACTTATCTACTGCATTATCTTAACGAAAATTTCCGTTTTATCAATCCAGCGTATAGGTTCCGGACAAATCAAATGGAAATGTTTGCCCATCACGGAATCCCCGCAGATCTGCTGAGATATCAGCCGATCCTTTCAAATCGTAATTAAAAGTTGATTCTCCTCTCATAATGTCCATCAATGCTGAACCCATTTGAGACGAACTCAAGCGAATTGGAATGCTGATTGTTTGTCGTTCTGAACCGCCTACCCGAATGGTTTCGCCGAGCGTTGTATCCAGCCACTTACGTCCATTTACGGTTAATTCGTACGCGGCATTCGCAATGGATATTGCAAATGGATTTGGGTTCTGGACATTAAACGTTACCTCAACTTCCGCTCCGCTCAGAGACATCTCTTTTACATTAAAATCTCCCATTGAAATTCTGGGGACTTTAGGTATTGGAATCTCTCCGGATGTTCGAACCGGTACTTTTCGCATTCCTAACACCGGCATATCAAATTCAACTTCAGTAGAGAGTGCGTACGAAAGGCTGTCCTGGCGCACTACAGAACTGAATGTTTCATAAACTTCAGAAAAATTCAATGTTACAGGCACCTGGATAGACTGAGAAGATTCCCGGCCAATAGAAAGAGGATCTTCCTGCAATCCTGTAATAAAAGATTGCTCATTGATAAAAAACTCATAGCTGTACTGTTCGGCCGAAACACCAAAACGGTTGGGGTTGTTTACTTCAAAGTCAAACAGAAGGGTCACACCGTCAAAAGTAATTTGATCGATAGACATATCCTGAAAAGTAACATCGGGTTCCCGAATGTCCGCAGCATCACGTATTGTGCCACAGCCAGCCAGGATTAATACAGCGGTAAGGATTAGTAGTACTCTTTTCATATTCTTAATATCAGCTTTAATAGTAATAAATAAAGTCTTTTTGATGTAAAAAGTTTCAACCCGGGTTAGTCATTTCGGCAAGCTGACGACGGAATTTTGGTGCTCCTCCATTTGCGGGATGACGTACACCAATGTAATCAATTCCGAGTTCAGACAAACTCTGCTCACATTTACGCCCAACAGCCACGATTTTAGGAGCATTAAAAAGACGAATGAAACTCTTCAGATGCCTTAACCCGGCTTCCATTTCACCCGCCAAAGGTGTGCGATTGCTCAACAAGCCCTTATCGGGATTGTATGGGTGCCACGGTACGGCATTCCATAGAACCACCTCGTACGGGTCAATTTTAAGATCTCTGAGTGCACCCCACATAATTGTGGCTGTTGGTTCACTCATCCCTTTTTCAATCAAATCCGGTCTGCTCGTCCGGTTCGGTATTTCAGATTTAAAAACGTGCTCTGGCTTAACTCCGTACTTCTCTTCCTGGAAACCGAGTAAAATCCGCTCGGATGTCATAGCAATTCCCGTAAAATGACCTCCCTGATACCCCAGCGCCTCGGCAATGAAAAGGTACTTTGCCCTGTCTTTCCTCTCCTCCAGGTAAGTCTCCAGCTGTTTTTTTCTGATATCCGGAGCATTGGGAACCAGGTCATTCTTTTTATCCTGGTGAAACCAGGGATTAAATAGTCCGCGCGGGGTTCTTTTCAAAGATTGAACAAACTTCGAAATCATAAAACAGTTAAGCTATAAAAAGATTAATAAAACGTTACTAAATCATTCGGTAGAGCGTTTAAGAGGCTCCGTTTTCAGCCAGGTAGGCCAGCTGAAGAACACGAAGTTCACCGTAATCCACCGTTTTATCCAGATCTTCGTAAACCGGTTTCAGAATATCAGCCCCAACCTTATCCATGGAAGCATAAACCTCATCGATTTTACGCTGAGAAAGTGTAGAAGCCTCTAAAATTCCTTCCGGCTCAATTTTATTCCCATCATCCAGATATTTTTTCAGATTACTCAAAATGGTTACGGCTTTAACGCCAAACTGTTCAGCGAGATGTTCAATCGATTTTCCATTATTAAACTCCTCCCCGACCAATTCATATTTTTTCTTTTCTGTGGTTTTCTCAACCTTTTTCTTGATGGCTTTCGACTTCTCATCCACGTCATTATTTTCGGTAAACTCTTTGATGATCGGCAGAAAGTCATCGCCATATTTTTTCAGCTTAACGGATCCAACACCGTATATAGCCATCAGACTCTCATCATCCTGAGGAAAGTAATACGACATCTCCATCAAAGTTGTATCGGGGAAAATTGCATACGGAGGAATTTCCTGCTCATCCGCCAGTTCTTTCCGTTTTGCCCGGAGTTTTTCAAACAGATCCGCATTGTGTTTGTTCTCCACATCCGTGCTGGTTCGAGACGGTTTATCTTCATCTGATGTTGCCTGTGTTCGATCCAGAATTCCTTCAACGCGTTCATCTCCTTTCAGTACAGCTGTAGCAGCGGCTGTTAGTTTCAGGCTTCCGTGTTCCGGATCCTTCTTCAAGAGATCTTTCCTCAGCAACAATCTGGAAAGCTGGATCCATTGGTTTTTCGTCCACTCCTGCCCTATCCCGTAGGTTGACAGCTTGTCGTGGCCGTTTTCCAAAATTTTCTTCTGCTTCGATCCTCTCAGGATATCAGCAATATAGTAGGCTCCGTAAGTCTCGTCTGTTCGGGCAATACAGCTCATATATTTTTGCGCCTGCTCCGTGTAGTTCTGCATGTTGTCTTTGTACTGCAGGCAATTATCACACATACCACATTCATCATGCGGATACTCCTCACCGAAATACTCCATCAGGGGTTTCCGGCGGCAACCGTCATATTCAAGAAAGTGCAATAGTGCGTCCAGGTGTTTCTCTGCAACTTTCTTCTCTTCACCCTCTTTCTGGTTGATGAAATACTGAATTTTCTGCTTGTCGGAGTAGCTGTAGAGCAACATGCAGTCTGCCTGCAAACCATCACGCCCGGCCCGACCAATCTGCTGATAGTACGACTCAATATTCTGTGGCATATCATGGTGAATCACAAAACGTACATCCGGCTTGTTGATTCCCATTCCGAACGCAATGGTTGCCACAATTATCTGAATGTCATCCCGGATAAATGCTTCCTGATTCCGGGTACGCTGTGCTTCCGAAAGGCCGGCATGATATGGGCGAACGGAATGCCCCTCATGTTTTAGATCGCTGTAGAGTTCATTGACCTGACGACGCGAAAAGCAGTAGATAATTCCTGACTGCTTTGGACGGGTGTAAAGAAAATCAAGAATCTGCTCCAGCGGCTCCTGCTTATCCACAACCTGCAGAAGAAGATTTTTTCGGTCGAAACTGGCAACGAAAGTTTCAGAATCTTTCATCTCCAGTATCTGCTGGATATCATCTCTTACCCTTGGTGTAGCGGTTGCGGTTAAGGCCAGGCAAACCGCATCCGGAAAGTCCTTCCGAACCGTTGCAAGCTGTCGGTATTCGGGCCTGAAATCGTGTCCCCACTCAGAAATGCAGTGCGCTTCATCAATGGTAAAGCAGTCCACCGTCAACCCTTTTAAAAGTTCGCGTGTACTCTCCATCATAAGCGTCTCGGGAGCCAGATAGAGAAGTTTTGCTTCCCCCTTTTTTAATTTTCGGACATTTTCACTGTACCGTTCAGGTGTCAACGTACTGTTCAGAAAAAGAGCGGGTACTCCGTACTCATCCAGCTGCTCAACTTGATCCTTCATCAGCGAGATAAGCGGAGAGATCACAATGGTCAAGCCATCAAAAATAAGCGCCGGTATTTGATAACAGATCGACTTCCCACCGCCGGTGGGCATGATCACTAATGAATCTTTTTTCTTGAGAACTTTTGAAATAACTTCTTCCTGAAGCGGTCTGAATTGATTGTAACCAAACGTTTCTTGCAGGACCTGCTTCGCTTCCTTTACCATATCTGCCTTTTCCTATGTGCTAATTTCAATTCTTCGATAGCTATATATAAGATACCGGATATAGTGCTTCCTTACAGATTCAATTCAAAAAAGATCCAATCCATTCAAAGAAATAGAGTATTTGTACAAAATTTTACCGGTAAGAATCTTTATTTCTGTCTCGGTATCAGATAAAACTCCTCCAACCTGCCATCAGTATACGCGGCCTCTGCTCCATCAAAAATGGCATCCTCCTCGAGCATGATTCGAATGGATCGATTCCACTCGGGAATATATACTTCTGCATTTAATTCAATGGAGTGAGCTGTATTTGGATACAACGGATAATCTCCCTTGCCGGGTACTCCATCCTGTTGATCCCAAAGCCCAATGATGGGGCCCGCACCGTGTCCCTGATATCCTATCGGATGTGTATAAATTGTTGCGTTGATATCTTCAGATTCTGCATTTTGAAGCGCTGATGTCAGAATTTCATTTCCGGTTCTGCCTGTTCTAAACTCATTCGTTAAAATATCCTGCAGGCGATTTCCAATTTTCAAAGCATCTCGTAATCCCTTTGGAGCTTCCGTCTCTCCGGGCCGCAGAACGTAGGCATGACGCTGGGTGTCTGTTGACAAACCCAGGTACTCAATTCCAAAATCCATATGGATAAGATCACCCGGCATAATGACATCCGCACCGGACCGATCCGAAAAGTCTCCGTCATGTTCATCAGATTCACTTCGCTGAACCGAAACGGATGGGTGAAACCAGGCTGTCAGGTTCAGGTCGCGTATTCTTTCCCGGTACCACCACTGCAAATCTTCAGTAGTTGTAATTCCCGGAGTAATAACCCGCTCTGATAATCCCTCAGCTACAATGTTGTGGGCAATTCGGTTTATCTGCCTGTAAACTGTTTTCTCCTCCTCTGTGCGGGTTTCGAGCCAGCCAATGGCCAGATTTTCAGCTGAGACAATACGATCTTGAAGATCAGAGCTCAGACTATTTTTCAAATTCGTATAGTCTGTATAGCTGATCCCATCAGCCAAGGCAAAGTTTTCAGAAAAATTCACCCCAATTTTATCCGGGTTTCGCTCGGCAACCACCTGTCCAAACCGTTTCCACTGATCCGGCTCCTCATCCGGAAACCACTGCGTTTCAAAAAACCCGATGTTATACCGGGCTACGGCCAGTCGCTCCAAAGGTTCACCATTTCCCGGATCGAAAAACATCAAAATTGTTGTTCTGCGTGAGGACTGCCAGGTTGCAGGGAGCATGGTTAACAACACCGGATCCTCATTATATTCGCGGGCCACCAAAACCCACATATCAACTCCTTCCCTTCTCATCAACTCCGGTACCAAATGGTCTAATCGATTTTCTGCCCACCGGTCCATAACCTCGGCTCTATCACGCATAGACAGGATATGAGGCGTAATATCATTAACACTTTGCGAATAAGCGCCATCCGCCATAAATATTGAAAAAACAGTAATTAAAATGATCTTTTTCATAAGAGCAATAGGACTGAATTATTAGTTTTTGCCTAAGATTTACAAAAATTCCTGTTATCTTTAATAGGATTGAATGTAAACGAATAAGCCATTATGAAAATAAGCATTACCGAAACAGA
The DNA here is from genome assembly GCF_002834295.1 of Rhodohalobacter barkolensis. Classification (NCBI taxonomy): domain Bacteria; kingdom Pseudomonadati; phylum Balneolota; class Balneolia; order Balneolales; family Balneolaceae; genus Rhodohalobacter; species Rhodohalobacter barkolensis. Next base: position 226,526 of record NZ_PISP01000003.1, read on the forward strand.
TCAAAGCAGAATTTCCGAGGTTGATTTTAATCATCTGCAGTTTGGGAGGATCTTTTCTGATCATATGCTTGAGATGGTTTATAAAGACGGCCAATGGCACGAACCAAAGATTATTCCATACGGTCCGATTCAATTTACCCCGTCTATGCAGGCATTGCACTATGGTCAGGCTATTTTTGAAGGGATGAAAGCCTATCATGTGGATGATGAAACGCTCCACCTTTTCAGGCCTAAGGATCATCATCAACGGCTAAACAATTCAGCCAGACGCCTATGCATGCCTGAAATTGATGAACAGATCTTTATTGAAGGACTTGAAGAGCTGATCTCCCTGGATCATCAGTGGGTACCGAAGCAACATGGTCACGCACTCTACGTGCGGCCTTTTATGTTTGCCGCCGAAGAATACCTTGCCGCTAAAGTATCGAAGGAATACCGATTTTATGTGATTACAAGTCCGGTGGCAGCCTACTACAGCGAGGGATTTAACCCGGTAAAATTAACCACCTCAGAGAAATTTGTACGCGCTGTTGAAGGAGGCACCGGGGAAGCTAAGGCCGCCGGAAACTATGCAGCAAGTTTTTTACCTGCCCAGAATGCTCAGAAGAAAGGGTTTACACAGGTTATTTGGCTGGATGCCAAAGAAAAACGGTTCATCGAAGAAGTGGGTACTATGAATATCTTCTTTCAAATTGATGAGAAACTGGTTACTCCAAAACTATCCGGATCGGTACTTCCGGGAATTACCCGAAGATCCGTGATCGAAATTGCTAAAAATTGGGGTACAGTAGTTGAAGAGCGTAGAGTAGGAATCGATGAAATTATTGAAGCTCATAAATCCGGGAGACTAAAAGAAGTCTTCGGATCCGGTACTGCAGCGGTAATTTCACCGGTCGGAGTCATTCAACATGGGGACGAGACCATTCGATTGGATGAGGAAAAAATTGGGCCTTTTGCTAAAAAAATGTTCGCAACTATTACAGGTATTCAATATGGCAAAATTGACGATCCATTTGGCTGGACTCATCCCATATCTTTGGATTAAGAAGAGAGATTAAAATCTTCACCGATGACATAGAATCGGTCGGACATTTTAGTTTTTTGGTTACCGGAATTGATATCCAGGTCAATTCGACCAAGGCGAACTCCACCATGACCCATTTGTGTGATTTGAGTGACATTACCTTCCGGATTCACCACTCCAACAGGATAGTCTAAAAACGTATGCGTGTGGCCACCAATGATCAGGTCTATTCCGGCTACTTTTTCAGCCAGCTTCATATCGTCCATTCTTCCGTTGTTATACTGAAATCCTAAATGACTTAAACAGATTATAAAATCACACTTGTGGTAATCCCGCAAGCTGTTTGTCATTCCGTTTGCCCACGCAACGGGATCTCTGTCTTTAACACCACCATGAAGTTCTGAAGGAATAACTCCCTCAAATTCAATACCTAAGCCAAAAATCCCGATTCTAAACCCATCCATTTCACGTACTATTAATCGGCGAAGGTAAGGATTCATCGGCGTACCGGCAGCATCATAATTTGCAGCAAGAATTGGAAAATCCGTCTTATCAGCCGCCTCCGCAAAACCATCCGGACCACGATCAAATTCGTGATTACCGACTGCCATGGCATCATACCCCATTTCGGACATCAACTTCAGATCAACTTTCCCTCCATAAACATCAAACCACGGCGTTCCCTGGAAAACATCCCCTGCATCCAGCAAGAGCACATTTTTCTGTTCAGTACGAATTTTTTTAACGAGTGAGGCACGTCTTGCAATTCCGCCAAGCCCGGCATAATCAACTGCATTTTCTGGAAAGGGATCCAAACGGGCATGTGTATCGTTTGTATACAAAATTGTTATAGCCGAAGCCGTTGGTGTCAACAATTTACCTGTGAGACCTAACGGCATAGTAGCTCCTGCAGCAAGTAGTGCACCTCGCTTTAAAAACTCTTTTCTGGATATCAAAACCTTATCCTCCCGTCTAAATTTGGGTAGATATCCTGCCGGCTTTTAAAATAATCGGTGTAAAGATCCCGAACATTTACGTCATATAAATCAATTCGGTCGTTATAGTCCCAGAGTGCGGGGAATCGATCTCCGCCATTTGCGGCCCAGCTACTCGTTGCCACCATATATTCTGTACTGTGGTCTAAAATCTGTGAATTAACAAGTACACCTCGAGCCTCACCATCCTCAATACGAAAGCGTATACCACTGACCGGAGCACCGCCCATTTCTGCAATTTGATTGGCTAGTTCAAATACTTTTGACCCACGCATTTTTAAAATCACCAGGTGATTCTCGTAGGGCATAAATTCCATCACTTCGTGCAGAGTCAGTTCACCGGGTGTAAGATAAAGACCAAACGATGAAGCTCCGATTATGCCCAAGTGGACAAACTCCTTCAGTTCACTCCCGGCTCTGTAGCGCAATGCATCTGCTACCAAATTTCCAAGCGGGCTTTCGGGTTTGCTGAATCGAAGTGTATCGTGAACAGTGGCAATTTTCTGCCCCATTACCGTATCTAATGAATCCCGATAGCTTTCAAGAAGTGCAGAAATTTCAGGGTCCGGATTTGGGTAGGTAGTCTCGATATTCGACACCGAATTTCTTTTATCTTCAGTTGAAGAGTACTGAGAGCAGCCGGTGAACAGGCCGGCAATAATAAAAATGGGGAGCAACCAACGAATCTGCATGAAGTTCGCTCTATCTCCTTTGTCTAAACATATTCATCATCAAATCACTGAAACCCAGTAGTTCCACATCGGGTGAAATTTCCGTTTTTGATCTGTCAAATGTTCTCTGATTGATAGCGGCAGCCTCTACTTTAAACACCCTTTTGTCATCTTCAAATCCTTCAATCAGAAGCGGAAAACTATTTTGGTTCATGATCAACTCAACAGGTACATCCTCTTCAACTTGTTTGCGCCCCGTAGTTTGCCATGCTTCATAGAGTAAGCCCCAGTCTACTTTTATTTGATCTGTTAACCAGATTGAAACTGATTTATTCTCTTCATCGCTTTGCAGCACAAACTCATTTATCGTATATCCATGAAGTTCTTTTGAATTACCGGTTTCAACCACCCTGTTCTCCCAATCAAAATTGGAGGAATTTCCATTGTCTGATTTTCCGGATACTCTGTTCATCAAATCCGCCAGTCTGTCGATATCGTACTTCGCAATTTTAAAGGCTTCATTTTCACCGGTATTGAAAATAAAATCCTGATGATCGTTCCGAATCAAAATTCCATTCGTGCTAATCCCAGACATCACTTCCAATGAACTGCTTGACTCAACAAAGATGCGATCTTTGGTAAATGTCATATTCAGATTTGTTCTCTCCGGCTGCGAGGTTTCCTCACTTAAAATCAGATACTCAACCTGCCCTTCAAACTGGCTGTATGCCGGCTGTATAATTGCTAAAGAAAAAAGAATGACCAGACTGAAGTAGATATATGATTTCATAATTGAGAACTAAGAGTAATATTCATAAAAGTAAACGCTCTGCCGTCCGGTTTGTTTCAGCTGCTCAATTCTGCAGGTTCACTGAACTCCACATTTACTTTGTGGATCCATCCGCCGGCAACCACATCGTCGCCTTCGTAGCAAACTACGGCCTGTCCGGGCGTAATGGCTTCTCGGCCTGCAGGAAAGTGTACTTCAACTTCATCATCCGAAAGCTGTTTGATGGTTCCCATAGCCCCGTCATCATTGTAACGAATCTTTCCGGTAATCTCCATCTCACCATTCGGAATTTTATCGTATTTAATAAGATTCAGCTCCTTTGCCCGGCAGGTTGTGCTGATCAAATCCTCTTTTTCGCCCACGGTGATCACGTTCTTCTCTGCGTCTATATGAGTTACATAAACCGGTTTACCGAGTGAAAGGTCCAATCCTCGTCGCTGACCAATGGTGTAAAATGGAAACCCTTTATGATTTCCAACAATATTTCCTTTTTGATCTACAAACACACCGCCGCTAACACGCTCTTCGAGATCATCCACTTTTTCTTTCAGGAAACGGTGATAGTTGTTATCCGGAATGAAACAGATTTCATACGAATCGGGCTTTGTAGCCACATTTAATAGTCCGTAATCTTCCGCCATCTGACGAATTTCCGTTTTATGATATTTCCCAAGCGGGAAAATGGTTCGTTCCAGATGTTTCTGTTCCACACCCCAAAGCGCGTAGGATTGATCTTTGTTATGATCTTTTCCTTTCGATATCACATGTCGGCCATTTTCCTCTCTCACGTTCGCATAATGACCTGTAGCAATGTAATCGCAACCCAGATTGTCAGCTCGTCGCAGCAGTGCGGCCCATTTGATGTGCGTATTGCAAAGCACACACGGATTAGGTGTACGTCCGCTGGTATAGTCTTCCACAAACCGATCGATCACCCAATTGCCAAACTCATCCCTGATATCGACGATAAAGTGTTTAAATCCGTACTTAACGGCGATATGACGGGCGTCATTCATAGATTCTACCGTGCAACATCCCGTCTCTTTCCCGTCATTACCGCCACTTCGGTGGTAATCCCAGGTTTTCATTGTAATTCCGATCACATCGTATCCCTGCTCTTTGAGCATCACTGCGGCTACGGAAGAATCCACTCCGCCACTCATCGCAACAAGAACACGTCCTTTGGTACTCATAACTGTCGATTTGATTTTTTTATTAGACTAGCCAAAATACGGATTTTCTGTGTAAATCGTATGAAGCTGATTAACGAACAAAATCCGCAGATCTTATTGAACGCAATGAAACGATGAACACGATTACATATACAAATATGGCTTCCAGTGCTCCTGCACTCCGCCCATCAAGTTTTGAAAAAATGTAATGTGAATAGGACGGTACGGTGCGGTCTTAAGCGGCATTTTAGCCTCATCCGGAGTTCGGTCGCCTTTCTTAACATTACACTTATTACAGGCGGTTACCAGATTTTCCCAAGTATCTTTCCCGCCACGGCTTTTAGGCATTACATGATCAAGGGTCAGGTCAGACTTCAAACCACAGTACTGGCAAATGTGCCGGTCCCTTTTCATGATATTTTTCCGGGTGAGCACAATGCGTGAGTATGGAATTCGAATATAGCTTCTCAAACGAATCACAGAGGGATAGGAAAACTCCTCATCAACTGTACGAATTACTTTATCCGGATCATCGTGAAGCATCTCTGCCTTGTCCAGAAAAAGCAACTTTACAGAGCGTTGCACAGAGCACACACTTAGTGGCTGATAGTCCTGATTTAATACAAGTACATTGGAGTTCATCGGTTTGAAATTTTACACGTCTGCAATTCATTCATTTTTCAAGGCTTTTTAACGCCTATTTATTATGAATTATTTTAATGTAAAATTCAACCGAAAATAAAGTTTACAAGTTCATCCCAAATAACAGGATTTATTGCGATGGCCAAAATAATGGAAATAATTAGACCGATCATGGCGTAGCTTGCATCTTTAAAAATTAACTTCATCGACTGCCACATCGGCCTTCCCTTTCCTTTGGAATCAGTCAGACTCATTGCAATTTCGCGACCGGCCAATAAACCGATAAACACCCAGGTTGTACTCATCGGCACAGTACTCACCCCTTTGAAATACCAAAGAATAATTGCGTAAACGCCATCAATAACTGTAGCCGAACGTACATCTGTTACATCCGATTTTTCTGTTACGATCTGCTGAATTTTATCCCCTCGTAAATAGAACAGTACGCCAAGCCCGAGAAATATAAACCCAATAAAGGTAAGGAATGCATTTATGGATAGTGAACGTGGCAGGTAAACAGCAATATTTGCAGCATCCTGCATTAACCATACCGCCCATAAAAGGCCGCTAATTACCCACTGAATGGGTCTCCACGCAGGATGCGGATCTCCCTTAAACCATTTTAACAGCTGTCTGTTTAGCAGCAGCCAGATGATGATAGCAACAGCAAAAGACACGAAATAACCGGACAAGCTTTTTTCCAAAACTTGCATAATCCCTTCCGGTTCCGTTGCAAATGCACTTAAAAGTAAAAATGTGGTTGATACCGGCATTTTTAGCCGTGTAATTATCAACAGAAACAGCGGAGCGGCCACTTGCAGAAAAACAAAGCTTTCAGGCGCCTGATCAAACCCTTTTGAGGTTAGTCGCTGGTATGTGACATCGCCGTCATACGTAACCCAGCTATAGGTCACCGTAAGAACAAAAATCCCTCCTATAAAAAGCCAGAGTATCCACCATTTCTGATTAGCATTTGATGCGAGAAAAGTCCCGATTGTTTGAATGCTATCGTTCGCGATGGCGGAGTAAGCCGCAAAGAAAAATCCTACCCACATCGCAATGTGCGGTGTCTCGTAAGTAGCCCCTGCCACAAAAAAGAAGATACCTATCAAAATAAGAAAACGGCGTTCACTCTTGATGAGGTCCATCATTCCTGTTGGAATCAAACTCTCAAGGTAACTGATAACGACTTTATTTTTAGACTTTCGCTTATTTTCCTTTCCCATTGAAACAGATGAGCAAAATTGTTTTTACAGTTTTATAACCTATCAAATTAATGTTAAGAGAATATTATCTGCCTCAGATTATGATCTTAAAAAAAGTGTTTCACCTTGAAGAAAAAGCCGTATTTTTGATTTTAAATACTTTACAAAAAGTATGATTAAAAATTAAAATCAAGCGCTACCATAACTACAGATTTATGTCATCAAAAAAAGATAGTTCCAATTCAAATTTCTACAAGGAACCCGGCCCCAAACTAAGTGCAGAATCTCCATTTGAGTCTATGATGGAGCGTTTCCGTTTTGCTGCGGATATTTTAAAACTGGATGAAGGGATGTTCCAATATCTTGCAAGCCCTGTTAAACAGGTCATTGTATCCATACCGGTTGTAATGGATAACGGTGAAATTAAAGTTTTTGAAGGGTATCGTGTTATTCATGATAACGTACTCGGACCCTCAAAAGGTGGGATACGATATGCGCCGGATGTTAACCTGGATGAGGTTAAAGCTCTTGCATCCTGGATGACCTGGAAATGTGCAGTTGTAAATGTTCCGTTTGGCGGAGCAAAAGGCGGAGTTCGCTGTAATCCTAAAGATCTTTCAAAAACTGAACTTGAAAGACTGACTCGCCGATATACTGCTGCCCTCCTCGAAGTTTTTGGCCCTGATAAAGATATCCCCGCTCCCGATATGAATACCAATGAGCAGGTGATGGCCTGGATTATGGACACCTATAGTATGAATGCACAGCGAACTGAAACTGCTGTTGTAACAGGAAAACCTATTATATTGGGTGGATCACAGGGTAGAAAGGAAGCAACGGGACGCGGTGTGGTAACCGTTACTTTAGCAGCCCTGAACAAAATGGGGATCATGCCCAATAAAACAAAAGTTGCCGTTCAGGGTTTTGGTAATGTGGGATCCGTTTCTGCGCAGTTGATGTATGAGCAGGGCGCTAAAATCATTGCAGTAAGTGATATCTCAGGTGGCTATTATCGCGAAGAGGGGCTCGACATTCCTAAAATGATTGAGTACTCACAAAATAATGGCTACTCTCTGGAAGGGTATGAAAATGCTCAGAAAATCAGCAATGATGAACTGCTTGAATTAGAGTGTGATGTACTCATTCCGGCTGCCAAAGAGGATCAGATCAACCGTGAAAATGCACACAAAATCCGTGCAAAAATTATTTCTGAAGGTGCAAATGGTCCAGTTACTGCAAACGCCGATGCAATATTAGAGCAAAATGGAGTGATGGTTATTCCAGATATTCTCGCCAATGCCGGCGGTGTTACCGTTTCTTACTTTGAATGGGTGCAAGACCGCCAAGGTTACTTTTGGACAGAAGAGCGAGTTAATCGACGCCTGAACCGTATGATGAGAAATGCTTTTGACAACCTGTATGGTGTAAGTGAAGAATACAACATTACTCTTCGTCAGGCTGCGTATGTATACGCTATAAATCGTGTAGCAACTACACTCAAGCTTCGCGGTATCTATGCTTAACCTCCACTTTACCTTTTATAATGGCTGAAAATACTTACCGACTCTCATTAAAATCTACCCATGAAGAGGCGGCCAGGGTCCCGGATTTTGTAACTGAAATACAGAATGAAGCTTCATTGAATGAAGATGAAGCTTCAACTTTCATGTTGTTACTCAGCGAAGCGGTTGATAATGCCATTCAGCACGGCAATCAATACGATCCGGAGAAGAACGTTACTATAGAGATCTTCATCAATGGAAAGGAGATTATGGCCAAGGTGACCGACGAAGGGGAAGGGTTCGATATGGAAAAGGCAAAAAAGGCCAATCCTATCGATGAGGAAAATTTACTGAATCCCGGAGGGCGCGGAATTTTTATCATCCAGGAGCTCTCCGATTCCATGGAATTTTCAAATAACGGGACTACCCTTCAGTTTAAAATTCAGAGATAAACGTGATATCTCATCACGCATTTTGATCTGGATTGTTTTACTGAGCGGTAAAAAGCTGGTCCATCTCTCCGGTTAGTTGCAGAAGTTCTGTCTCGGCTACTTTCGCTTCAAACTTTGCATTGATCAGCCTATTCTCTGCTGCAATAAACGTACGCTGCGCTTCCCTGAACTCCAGCGAACTGATCGATCCCAGCCGAAATCGCTCCAGGGCTATATCTAACGTCTCTTCTGCATTAGACAAATTTTCTTCCTCCAGGTCCACCAATTGAATGCTGTTTTGATAAGTCCTGTAAATTGCCTGAAATTCGGATTCCAATCGAAGCTTTTGCGATTCCAGATTCAGCTCGGCATTCTTACTTCTGATCTGAGCATTCTGCACTCTTCGATTTATATTAAAGCCATTAAAAATATTCACACGGGCAGTCAGTCCCACAGATAAACCTGTGGTCTCATTAAACTGAAAAAATCCCCCATCATTTTCACTCCGGTTAAAACTGTAGCCGGATGTTAATGAAATTTGCGGATAGCGCTCTCCCTGTATCTCTCGAGTTTCAATGCGAGACACTTCATTTTCAAATCTTGCAATAGACAATTCTGCATTTTCTTCCATCAAGCGATTATACAGCTCTTCTTCGGGGAGAAAACGATTCACATCAATCTCAGTCGTTACATCATACTCTGTTCTCGGATCACGAGAAAGAAGTTCGTTTAACGAAATTTTCGCCTCATTCAATTGATTTCTTTCACGAATAAACGCTGCACGGTCTGCGTTTAAATCAGACCTAGCCTGAAGAAGATCATACTCAGATCCGGAACCCAAATCCACTTTCGTCTCTTCTATTTCAATTCGTTCAAGTGACACTTCAATATTATTTTCCAGAACCTTAATCTGTTCACTGATTCTGATGATATTGAAGTAAGAAAGCGCAATCTGGCTCACTAAAAACTCCATGTCAAACCGGAGTTCTTCATCACTAATCTCTTTCAGCTTTCCCAACCGGTCGTATCTTGCAAATGACGTTAGCCCATCAAAAATAGTCCAGTTTAAGTTAACTGCCGCATTAGTATTGGTACTTCGGGCTCCTTCATTTGTTCTTCCTGTTCCATCAGCAGACCTGAATTCACTGTCTTCAATACTTTCTGTTCGACCGGCTGTTACATCTATGGTGGGCAAAAAACCGGCATTACCTATTGTTCTGTTATTATCCGCTTCTTCCTGAAGGTTACGGCTAATTTGTAATCCATAATTCTTCTCCAATCCGATAGAAACGGCCTCTTCGAGAGTCAAAACCTGCTGAGCCTGAACATTGACCCCGGAAACAATTAGAAAAAGTGAGATGAACGTGAATTTTATAAATAGATATCTTTTCATCATTTAACGCTGGCAGTTTCTAATTTTTCGGCTTCTTTTGCACGCTCCTGAATCTCTTTGGTTTTACTCTTTTCAGATGCGAAGTAAGAGTAGATTGCAGGAATAATATAGAGAGTTAATATACTACCGATCAGCAGACCGCCGATAACAGCAATACCCATCGAGGACCTGCTTTCTGAGCCCGCACCAAGCGCCATTGCAATCGGTAAAATTCCGAGAATCGTGGAAATTGACGTCATCAAAATCGGGCGGAATCGAACGGCAGCTGCATCCATAATTGAATCCATGACCGACATTCCCTGCTCCTGACGCTGATTAGCAAATTCCACAATCAGAATACCGTTCTTCGCAATCAACCCAATCAGCATAATGGCTCCAATTTGGCTGAAAATATTGAGTGTTTGATCGAAATACCAAAGTGATACCAATGTCCCTAAAATGGCGAGCGGAACCGTAAACAGTATGATAAACGGATCTCGAAAGCTCTCGAACTGAGCGGCCAGTACCAGGTAGATCAACACAAGTGCCAATGCAAATATGAACAGCAAGCTGGCCGCACTTTCTGCAAAATCCCTTGATGGTCCTGCCAAATCAGTAATTACAGCTTCAGGGAGCACTCTTGCTGCAATTGCATCCATTGCCTCGATACCGTCTCCAATCGTATAACCCGGAGCCAACTGAGCAGATACTGTTGCAGACTTAAACCGGTTAAATCGATAAAGTTGGGGTGGACTGCTCTGTTCACTTACGGTAACCAGATTATCTAACTGGAGAAGTGATCCGTCCTGACTTCTTACATAAATCGTTTTCAGATCAATCGGTTCATTTCTATACTGACGATCCATTTGACCAATTACCCAGTACTGTTTCCCATCCATGATGAAGAAGCCAAATCGGCTGCCGGATAGGGATAACTGAAGGGTTTCTGCTATATCCCGGACGGACACACCCAATGAACGGGCCCGGTTTCTGTCGATTTCTATCTGAAGTTCCGGACGGTTGAATTTCAAATCAACTTCAGCAAATACAAAAGCCGGATCCTGATTCGCTTCTCTTAGAAATTCAGGGATAACCTCTTTCAGCTGATCCATGGTTTGAGATTGAAGCACGTATTGAACCGGAAGGCCGCCACGACGATTCCCAATCGACTGTGGCTGTGATACAAATGTCTGAGCGCCGGTAAGGTTCGACATCAACCCTGTTAACTGGTCTGCAATTTCTTGCTGAGAGCGATCTCTGTTGTCTGCATCACCAAGAGTTATAAAGCTAAAAGCTGAATTAATTGCACCTGAAGCTCCAAAACCGGGGGATGTAACCGTATTCATTGCAACCACTTCCGGTACATTTTCCTGAACCGTAGAAATCATTTGATCCACATATGAATCCATATATTCAAAGGAAGCACCTTCGGGAGCAGTGGCAAACATTCTGATTTGACCGCGATCTTCTCTCGGTGCCAGCTCTTCAGGAATTGCCGAATATAGAACACCAATCAATACACCGGAAAAAGCGAGAATCACAAACGCCATCCATCTGCGCTTCATAAACGACTCAAGAGAATTCCGGTAAAGACTATTTACTTTTTTAAAGAACGGTTCAGTTGCACGATAAAATCGATTTTTTTCCGCACCATTCTTCAAAATTTTTGTAGCCAGCATCGGTGTAAGCGTAAGAGCTACAAATGAGGAAATGATAACTGCACCGGCAATAACGACTCCAAACTCCCGAAAGAGACGCCCTGTAGTACCCCCCAGAAAGAGTATTGGCATAAACACTGATACCAAAGCAAGGGAAGTTGCAACAACTGCAAAGAAGATCTCTTTAGAGCCGAGAATTCCGGCTTCTATTGTCGGCAAGCCTCTTTCCATTTTTGCATAGATATTCTCCAGCACCACAATCGCATCATCCACAACCAGACCAATGGCCAATACAATCGCCAGCATAGTGAGTACATTGATTGAAAATCCGGCGACATACATAATGAAGAATGCTCCAATTAGCGCAATCGGGATCACAATGATTGGAATAAAGGTGGTTCTTAAATCCCTGAGGAACATAAAAATCACAAGGATTACCAAACCCAAGGCCAGGAATACCGTTTGTTGCACTTCACTTATAGATTCCTGAATATATTCTGTTGTATCAAAACCAACAGCTATGTTAATGTCTTCGGGCAAATCTCTCTTTATGCGATCAACTCGTACGAAAAACTCCTCTGCAATGGATAGCTGATTTGAACCCGGTTGCGGAATGGCAACGACTCCCACCATCGGCACACCGTTTCGCTTCAATACCGTGCGCTCATTCTGAGCACCCAGCTCAGCATACCCGATATCCTGGAAACGAACTTTTCTTCCGTCCTCTTCCCGGATAATCAGATTATTAAACTCTTCGGGGTTTGATAGCCTCCCCATAGTGCGCACGGTGAGCTCTGTTGTACTTCCTTCAATACGTCCGGATGGAAGTTCTACATTCTCTCGGTTAAGTGCCTGTTGAACATCCAGGGGAGTAACGCTGTATGCAGCAAGTTTTAGCGGATCCATCCATAGTCGCATGGCATATTCACGGGAACCCCAGATTCGAATTTCACTTACTCCTGGAATGGTCTGAAGCTGCTCTTTAAAAATATTCTCAGCTATGGATGTAAGCTCCAACAGGTTCCGACGGTCGCTATTTACATTCAAAAAGACTATCGGTGATGCATCTGCATCCGCTTTCTGCACCGTTGGAGGCTCAGCATCGGGCGGTAAACTTCGTTGAGCTCTCGACACACGGTCACGAACATCATTCGCGGCCGTTTCCATATCCACCTCCAGATCAAACTCAACCGTAATGGTACTCTGTCCCTGACGGCTGGTTGATGTCAACGTTCGAATTCCGGCAATACCATTTACCGACTCTTCGAGAGGCTCCGTGATTTGAGACTCTATCACATCCGCGTTAGCCCCCACGTAGCTTGTAGATACCGTAACAATGGGAGGATCTACCGAGGGATATTCACGCACACCCAGGTAAAAAAATGAGATCACACCAAATAGCACAATCACTATCGACATGACCGAGGCCAATACCGGCCGGCGAATACTTAGTGACGATAAACTCATAGTTCAGAACTTTTATTCAATTTCACAATATCAACTTCCGTACCCGGATTTACCTGAAGAAGACCGGTTGTCAAAACCGTATCCCCTACGGCAACACCTTCAATAATTTGCAGTTTATCGCTTGTACGGATCCCAGTCTGAATTCTCTCCTGTTCGATAACACCATTTCGAATAACAAATATTTTTTGAGTATTCAGTTCGGGCACTACTGATATTGTAGGCAGCATCAGAGCGTCGTCAATTTCATCCAGGATTAATACAATATTCGCAAATGCACCGGGGAAAAGAATTTGTTCATCATTCTGACTTAACGCCCGAATTTGCAGTGTTCTCGTTTGAGAGTCTATCCGGGGCTCAATAGCATATACATCACCCACAAAAGAGGAGTCAATTCCCTGAACATCAAAATTAATCTCGTCTCCTATATCTACACGTGAGATATACCTTTCAGGAACGGAGAAATCGATTTTAACCGGATCAATTTCCTGTAGTGAAGCAATTCGTGTATTTGGACTAATGTAGCTTCCCTCACTCACATATTTTAAACCGATGCGCCCGGCAAAAGGAGCTTTAATTTCTGTCTTCTCAATTTGAGCATCAATCAGATTGAGCTCGGAGCGCAGTACATTTACTTCATTCAGAGTAGCGTCATAATCATCCTGACTAATTCCGCCTCGTTCCAACAGCCTTCGCTGTCTCTCCTCTCTCTGTTCAGCCAGGTTCAATCGGAAGTTGGCTCGTTGTTTCTGAGCCTGAAGTTCACTGTCGTTGATTTTTAACAGCAACTGACCTTTTCCCACTTCACCGCCTTCATCAAAAAAGATCCCGGTAATGATACCGGAGGTTTCTGTGCTCAGATCCACAACCTCATTAGCGCGAATTGTTCCGCTTGAAAAGATTCTATCCTGAATAGTTTCCGGCTCCATCACCACGGCTTCAACTTGTAACGGACCACCCCCGCCTCCCGGTCCGCCTTGCGCTTGTGCATCATTCGACTGGAAAAAAGGTTTAAGTTTCGGGTATGCCAAAGCTCCCAAAACAATCGCCAGAACTGTAAAAAAAACAATACGCTTCGTAACTTTACTCATGTCGAGATTTAAATATTTTATATAACAACGATGTAACGAACAAATTTAACGTATAGTTCTGCCCTATTCGCTTCGTTTATGTAAAAACTTGTAGACCAAACAGGTAAGAAACTTTACGTATTCCTATTCAAAAGAGTAACCTGATGCTGGATATCAAAAATAAAAAAAGGCGATCCGATTTGAAATCAGACCGCCTTTTCTCTATCAAACAAAAGGTTTACGCTACTTGCGCGTCCAAATGCTTTTTAATTTGATTTTTCGGAACTGCACCGATGATTTGATCTACAACTTCACCGTCTTTAAAGATCAGAAGAGTTGGAATACTTCGGATTCCATACTTCACTGAAACTTCTGAATTATGGTCTACATTTACCTTTCCGATTTTTACTTTCCCTTCGTATTCGCCGACAAGCTCTTCAACAATCGGCCCTACCATTCGGCAAGGTCCACACCACTCAGCCCAAAAATCAACTAATACAGGTTCGGAAGAATTTTCTACTTCATCCGAAAAATTATCGTCTGTGAATTCAATTGGTTTACTCATATCTCATTTTTCTTTTTTTATTATTTATGAAAGATCTGAATTCTTATGCAGAACTACACATATCAATTCGCTATCAATCTTATTATCAAAACTTATAAAAATCGGTCAGGTTCCATTTGTACCATTTCTGATTAACCGAACAGAGTTTTTATCCAAAATATTCCTCAATCCACTTAACAGCTCATTATTCGGTTCCACTACATATTTCCTGACGTTCATCTTTAGTGGTTTTTTCGCTTTATGACTTCTAACCAGCAGCTTAATGGGCGTTTCACCTTTATGCACACTAAACAGAGTTGCCATATCGGCCAGGTCATCTTCTGATACTTCAGCTGTTTTCAAATCAATGTTGAGCTGCAGCTGAGCCTGAAATTTTTCGCGAAGGTTTTCCACTCTTTCCATCGAAGAAGCAATAATCTTGGGCGGTTCATCTCTTTTTGAGAGATTTCCTTCCAGCATTAAAACCGTATCCGGAGCAATTAACCCCTGATGACGATCATAAACTTCGCTAAATATGAGAACCTCAGTACTTCCCTCAAGATCCTCAATTTGAGCAAATGCCATCGGACGCCCTTTTTTATCACTAATTCTCCTTACCGACGTGATGATCCCTATCACTCTTACTTTTTCCCGATCTCCCAGTTTCGAAAGATCTTCCACATTGAGTGAGTGCGAGGCAAACAGACGAACATCCTCCTTGAATTTATCCAGCGGGTGGCCGCTCAAATAGAATCCGATAAGTTCTCGTTCGTTGTTGAGCCGCTCAATATTGGTCCACGGCGGACACTCTCTCAGGTTCGGTTCACCTCCCATTCCGCCTCCGCCCGATGATTCACCAAAAAGGCTTACCTGGTTAAGGCGTTCCTCTTCCTGTTTACGGGAAGCGTAATTGATCACATCATCAATGCTTGCCACAAGCTGTGCCCGGTTTTGATGCAAAGAATCGAATGCGCCGGCTTGTGCAAGGCTCTCCATGGTTTTGCGGTTACAAACACGGGTGTCTATCCGGGATGAAAAATCAAAAATAGAGGAGAATTTTCCTTTCTTGTCCCGCTCTTTCACCAACTCCTCAATCGCATTTGAGCCGACTCCTTTTATTGCAAGCAAGCCATACTGAACCCTGCCGTCCTTGGCCACAAATTTTCCCTCGGCAGAATTTACATTCGGAGCATCCACCGGAATTCCAATTCGCTGACACTCCTCAATAAAGAAGCTCACCTTTTTGATGTCGTTCATGTTATGGCTCAATACAGCGGCCATATACTCCGCGGTATAGTTCGCCTTAAAATACATGGTGTGATAGGCTACCACAGAATACGCCGCAGAGTGAGACTTGTTGAACCCGTAGCCGGCAAACATCGCCATCTTGTCGAAAACCTCTTTCGCGGTTTTCTTGTCGTACCCTTTCTCAACGGCCTGCTTTACAAATTTTTCTTCTTCAGGCGGAAGCAGTTCCGGTTTCTTCTTACCCATGATTCGGCGAAGTACATCCGCTTCACCGAGAGAGTAGCCACCCATTCGCTGTGCCACCATCATGATCTGCTCCTGGTAGATCATAATACCGTAAGTCGGCTCCAGAATATCGATCAAATCCTCGTGATCGTATTCCACCTCTTCCTCGCCATGCTTCCGTTTAATATAATCCGGGATAAACTGCATCGGGCCCGGACGATAGAGCGCGTTCATAGCAATCAGGTCATCAATTTTCGTCGGCTTGAGCTGTTTGAGATACTTCCGCATTCCGTCCGATTCAAACTGGAAAATCCCTACGGTTGCCCCTTTTTTGAACATCTCGAAGGTCTTCTCATCATCCAGCGGAATATCATCCAGGTTGTACTCCTTGCTGTGATTCTCCTTCACATACCCGATCGCCGTTTTCAGGATGGAGAGTGTTTTCAGTCCAAGGAAGTCCATCTTCAGCATCCCGGCGTCTTCGATCACCTTACCGTCAAACTGAGTCACATAGAGTTCGGCATCCTTAGCCGTTCCGATCGGGATGTAGTTCGTCAATTTGTCCGGGGCTATAATCACACCGGCAGCATGAATCCCGGTATTTCGAACCGATCCTTCCAAAGTCTCCGCCATCTGGAGTGTTCGGCCTTCCAGGGAATCAGACTCTTTCAGATCCCGGAGTTCTCTCACCTCTTTGAATGCATCTTCCAGCGAAATTCCAATCGTTTCTGGAACCAGTTTTGCAATCCTGTCCGCATCAGAAAGCGGAAGGTCGAGTACACGCGCTACATCACGAACCGACGAACGCGCGGCCATTGTACCAAATGTGATAATATGCGCAACCTGGTCCTTGCCATATTTATCAACCACATAATCAATTACGCGCTGACGTCCATCATCATCAAAGTCGATATCGATATCCGGCATCGACACACGCTCCGGGTTCAGGAAACGTTCAAAAAGCAGATCGTATTTGAGAGGGTCGATGTTGGTAATTCCCGTGCAGTAGGCAACCACCGAACCCGCAGCCGAACCACGACCCGGTCCCACATAGACGCCCATTTCCTTCGCCTTGATAATGAAATCCTGCACAATCAGGAAGTATCCGGCAAAACCCATCGTTTTGATAATGTTGAGCTCATGATCAATTCGCTCAGTAACCTCATCGGTAAGCTCACCGTAATGCTTTTTCGCGCCTTCGATGGTTAAGTGACGCAGATAATCATCTTCTGTTTCAAAACCTTCCGGAAGTTTGAAATTGGGGAGAATTACATCCCGCTCCAGTTTGATCTCCTCAATTTTATCCACCACTTCCTGCGTGTTGGAGATCGCCTCTGGCACATCCGCAAATAGAGCTTTCATCTCCTCCTGCGTCTTGAAGTAGAATTCATCATTCGGGAAACCAAAGCGTTTCTCGCGCCCTTTCCCAATCGGCGTGGAGATCGACTCGTTATTGTCGATACAGAGTAAGGCATCGTGCGCTTTCGCATCCGCCTTTTCCATATAGAACGTGTTATTGGTGGCAATCACCTTAATGCCATACTTTTCCGCAAATTTCAGAAGCACACTGTTTACCCGCTCCTCTTCCTCGAGTCCGTGACGCATAATCTCGATGTAGAGATCCTCGCCAAACAGGTCGTGCCACCACTTGAGCGCTTCCTCGGCAACCTCTTCGCCACGATTCAAAATCAGATCGGGTACTTCGCCCAATAGCCCACCGGTTGTTGCAATCAGCCCTTCTCGATATTTCTCCACCAACTCGCGGTCAATCCGCGGAAATTTATAGTAGTATCCCTCAATAAAACCGAGAGAGCACATCTCTGCCAGATTCCGATATCCCTGCATGTTTTTGGCCAGAAATATCTGCTGATACCGTTTATCCTTATGGTCTCGGGTAAATTTCTTTTGATGGCGATCTTCTACAAAATAGGCTTCCAGCCCGATGATCGGCTTGATTCCTTCCGCGTACGCCGCCTTAGTAAAATGAAACGTGCCGTACATATTCCCGAGGTCAGTCATTGCCACAGCCGGCATGCCATCCTCTTTCGCCTTCTTCACCAGATCCTTCACACCCGAAGCTGCCTGAAGAACAGAGAATTTGGAATGATTGTGCAAATGAGAAAATGGGGAGTCCACTTTTACGCCGGCGGACTCTTTTGGTAAATCAATCGCCGATGACTGGTCATCCTCCTCTCCGGTTACTCCTCTCTGCCGAAGCTCCTCCACTTTTGGCATGTAGTGCGACTCTTCAATTTTTTGAGCCGGATTTGCCGGTGATTGCGACGGATCCTGGGGGTGATTCGGCCGGATCACACCAATCCGAACCAGTTCCAGAAATGCACGAGCTGTTGCATCCACATCGGCGGCGGCATTGTGAGCTTCCTCAAAGCCAATTTCAAAAAGTTTGTCATGAAGTTCAGCAAGTGTTGGCCACTTGTAGCGTCCGCGTCCGCCGGGAATAGCGCAGAACTCTGTAGACTCATCCTTCGTATCGATCGATACTTTTTTGGTCAGCGGATTCTCCCGCTCCATCCGGAGATATTCCGATCCCATAATATTGAGATCAAACTCCAGATTGTGACCAATCACAAAGGTGCACCTCTCCAGTTCGCGATTAAAAATATCCATCACCTCATTCAGAGGAATTCCTTCTGCGTGCGCACGCTCTGTGGAAATGCCGTGAACTTTTTCAGAGTTGAAAGGAATCGTAAATCCATCAGGTTTTACGATGTAATCGCCTGAAGAGATTAACTTTCCGGTTACATCATGGACCTGCCAGGCAAGCTGAACACAGCGCGGCCAGTTATCGAAGTCGGTCAGCGGAGCTGAATAATTCTGGGGAAGGCCGGTGGTTTCGGTATCAAAAATCAGATACATAAAAAGGGATCTCTGTCAAACGGTTTGGCTTACATCTTATCAGTTGAATATACTAACCGAACAGCGAAGATTGAATTAGAAACCCCCTGGATTTTCAATCCTTTTTGATCCGTTCAAGAAACTCCTGCCAGCTTCGCTTGATGGTATTATTTGAAGTGAAAAAGAGATCGTTATGGCCACCCCGCAGAGGAACGAACTTCTTGGGTTCTGAGGCTGCTTCGTACAACTCTTCGCCGTGATGGAAGCCTACAATTTCATCATCCCGGCTGTGCAAAATGAGAAGTGGCGTATTCTCTATCGAGTTGAGGAAATTGATCGTGGAAAAGTTTAACCGTACCAGAAAGGTTGGTACAATCGGATAAATATCCGAGGCCATGGATTTTATGTCTTTAAACGCTGAATCCAGAACCAGTCCGCCAACAGTGTGATTTGCCGCTCCATAGGCTGATACAGCTCCTCCAAGTGATCGTCCATACAAAATAATCTGACTTTCCTTGTAATCCATTCGCTCCGTCAAAAACCCAATCACGGAATCGATGTCATTATACAATTCTTTTTCTGACGGACGGCCTTCACTTTTTCCATATCCACGGTAATCGTACATCAAAACGGAAATACCCAGATCCAGGAGCATCTCCGCAATTTCCAGTCTTCCACTAATATTACCCGCGTTGCCGTGCGATAAAACCACAACAAAATCAGATTCACTCTGTGAAAAATACCAACCGTGTATTTTCAGACCGTCTTCCGTTTCAACCAACACATCTTCTGCATCCAGCCCTAAAGATTGTGGTGATCGGAAATGTTCTTTTTCGGGCAGAAAAAGCATTTGTCCCTGAAACAGGTAGAGGATTATGATCAAAAAGAGGTAGATGCCGCCCAGGGCAATCAAAATTTTAAAAAGTAGATTCATTGATTCCTTTCACCGGATTTCAGTTCATAATTTTCTACAATATGATGATCCACACCCCTCGATCCTTTCTTGCTCTCCATCAGTTGAAAGGATCGTACTTTGAACTCAAATTGCTCATTTTCTTCCGGAATAGAGTCCAATAGCTTCTCTGATTTTAAAAACCCTTTTTTGATCCGCGCCAGCGTCACATGGGGCACAAATGAATGCTCACGATCACTGTTCATCACATCTGAAACAATTTCATCCACTTTCTGCTGTAAATCCATCAAGGCAGATTTATTTTCTATCCCCAGCCAAATCACCCGCACAGGTCCATCGTCCGGGAAAAATCCAACTCCTTTCAGTTTTAGATTGAAGGCTGGCAGATCAATCTCCTTCAGACTTTCTTGTATCTGATCAATCCGGGATGATTCTGCTTCACCAATAAATCTCAGTGTAAGATGCAGCTGTTCTCGCTTCACTTTTCTCCATTGTGGTTCATCCGGTAAAATTTGATCCACGCTTTCCTGTATTGCCTGAGGTAGGGTTATGGATATAAAATATCTGCTCATCGATTATCGCACGACTTTGAAATTGTCTCCTATATCGTCCGGATTGTCAGATTCACTGACCACTTCAATCTGGTCTACCCGCGCCGGGAGCGGACCGTTTTTTAACTTTTCGATCATCTCGCTGAGTTTATTCTCCGGTCCCTGAAGAAGTGCTTCAACATCACCGTTATTCAGGTTTCGAACCCATCCTTTTAAACCTAACTCCCCGGCGTTGGTTCGGGTAAAGTGACGAAAACCAACTCCCTGCACCCTTCCGGAGATTAACAACTTCATTTCTTTGAATTTCATATCTTGATCATGCATATTAATCAACTTTATTGGTATTCATGATCTTTTATTTGATCTTATAACAATAATTATGCAAAAGATTATCCATCTGATTTCTACCTGAAAGATTCTAAATCCATGACGCTAACACAACTCTCTTACATTATTGCGGTTGACAAATACAGGCACTTCGCAACAGCCGCCGAAAAAAGCTATGTCACCCAGCCTACCCTCAGTATGCAGATTCATAAACTTGAAGATGAACTGGGTGTCACGATTTTTGATCGTTCTAAATCGCCGGTTGTTCCTACCGAAATTGGTGAAAAAATTATAGCTCAGGCGAAAATTATCCTTAACGAGTCTAAACAGATATCCGACATTGCCAACTTTAAAGAGGATGAACTTCAGGGAAAGTTTAAGGTGGGCATCATTCCAACTATTGCTCCGTATCTGGTTCCACTA
The DNA here is from genome assembly GCF_002834295.1 of Rhodohalobacter barkolensis. Lineage (NCBI taxonomy): Bacteria > Pseudomonadati > Balneolota > Balneolia > Balneolales > Balneolaceae > Rhodohalobacter > Rhodohalobacter barkolensis. The sequence continues at coordinate 247,609 of NZ_PISP01000003.1, forward strand.
TTCATTCGGTCTTTCATCAAAAAATATCCGAATGTAGACCTCATTTTTGAGGAATTGATCACCAGTGAGGTATTGGAAAAACTGGGGAATGATCAATTGGATGCTGGAATTATTGCCACACCTACCGAAAAAAGTTTTATTTATACTGAAGATCTTTATGTGGAGCCTTTTGTAGGCTACCTGTCTCACAGTCACCCACTCATTGAAAAAGAGAAGCTGACGATTAACGATCTTGACCGTGCAAATATCTGGTTGTTAAGCGAGGGGCACTGTTTCCGCGATCAAACCGTACAGCTTTGCAAAGAGATTCAGGATCATAAAGAGCCTTCTGTAGAGTTTAAAAGTGGAAACCTGGAGACATTAAAACGCCTTGTAGAGCAGAACTTTGGGATGACGCTCCTTCCATGGACGGCTATCAGTGAACACAAAGACTCCTGCTCAAATGCAGTCATCAAGGAGTTCGAAGCCCCGATTCCATCCAGAAAAGTTCGGTTAATCTATGGACGAAAGCACCTGAAGAAAACCGTCATTCAGGCTTTTAAAGAATCTATTACCAACTCCATTCCATCCGAGTTGAAGGACAATGATGAGAAGGTCTTGGTTGAATAAGCCGTACTCTACTACTCTGCGAAAGCACTAAATTTTCTCTACATTTAGTGCCACAACTATTTGTTAGCAATTTTATTAGCTCTCTGGCATTTCATGGAAAACTTTTCGACGCAGTGGTTCCTCGCTTTTTATGTATCCCTTGGTACACTTTTGATTAGCTATGGAGTTTTTTTGCTTTTTAAAACCGATCAAATGAAAGAGTATTTGTTATCGGCAGCTCAGGATGAGACTCCCCCTGCTTCATGGAAAAAATATCTGAAATATCTGCTTTTATTCACCCTCCCGGGCCTGTTTCTTTCTTTTATTCCATTTTCCTGGATAGAGCTTTTGTTTTCACTTTGGGCATTACTGATTATTTTTGTGGCCGGTCAACTTATTTTGGTCTGGCCACACACTTCTAAGGCGATCATTGCAAATAAGGATAACCTGAAACGGAAAATTCGATTTGTAGCCGCAAATATGATGTCAATCGGGCTCATTCTTTTTTTATTATGCTACGTTCTGCTTGAAAGGTCAGGTACTCTTGTATGATCATCAAAAAAGCCGGCTACCACGGACTCTATTTTCCTGATTTAGGTATCACGCTGGATGGTTACCATCCTGAAGCAGATTTTTCTTTCGTGAGTCATGCGCACGCCGATCATATGCCGAGAAATAAAAATACCAAAGCGTATGCAACGCCTGCCACTTTAGAATTGATGGACCGCAGGGGTTTTAAAGGAGAAAAATTTAAAATACAGTTTCACGAATCTATCGCGACAGAACAGTTTCGTGCAACTCTCTACCCTGCAGGGCATATTCTTGGTTCGGCCATGATTTACATCGAAACCGACGAAGAGTCGATTTTATATACCGGCGACTTCAAGACTCCTCCATCACCCGCATCGGAGGGATTCGAGGCTCCTGATCAGGCAGACCTGCTGATAACAGAAGCCACATTCGGCCTTCCCATTTATCGCTGGAAACCCATGGAGGAATTGATACAGGAAATTCAAGACTTTGCAATTTCATCCCTGGATGAAGGCTACACTCCCATATTTCTGGGTTACAATCTGGGGAAAGCTCAAGAGATTATGCACATCCTCGCCCCTTTGGGATTTCCAATGATGATACACGGTGCGGGGTATAAGTTGTGTGATGTTTATGAAAAATATGGAGTAGACCTGGGCAACTATTCCGCCTACGACCGCGAAAACTGCGAAGGAAATATTTTAATCACCCCATCCTCAGCTCTCTCTAAAGGATTTGCATCCAACCTATCTAAAACGAAAGTAGCATACTGTTCGGGGTGGGCGTCGAACGAGTCCAGAAGGACACAGCTTACGGCAGACAAACTAATTCCACTCTCCGATCATCTCGACTTTTTTGAACTCATCAGTTTCTGTAAGCAACTCTCACCAAAGCACGTTTATGTAACACATACACCTAATCCGGATGTTGTACAGCACTATCTCACAAATGAAGGGATCTCAAGCTCTTTCCTGAATGTAGAGTATGATTCGGAAGATTAGCTGGACTCTTGCTTTACCGTTTCCGGTTTAATCTCATCAGAGCTTTTTCCATTTTGATTCTCTAACTCACTCTTTTTTGCTTTCGGCAGTGTGAAATAGAATGTGGTTCCTGCTTCGTACTCGCTTTCAAACCAAAGCTGTCCGCCGTGACCTTCAATAAACTCCTTACTCAGATTGAGTCCAAGTCCGCTGCCTTTCTCATTCTTTGTGCCACGAGTTGTGAAATGTGTATTTCCAAATAATTTGGGTTGATCCTCAGGTTTAATTCCCATCCCTTCATCGATCACCTGTACTTCAACAAAGCTGCTTTTAAACTCCGCTTTGACGGTAACCGTGTCATCAGCCTGACTGAATTTAATTGCATTTGCAACCAAGTTTCTAAGAATCAACTTAACTACATCATAATCTGCAGAAACCAGCACGCCTTTAGAGATCTCCATTTGTAAATCCACTCCCTTATAGCTTGCCTGAAATCGGATCTGCTCTATTACTGCTTTTGAGGCTTCAAAAAGATCAAACGTACGTTTATTAAGCTGAATTCCGTTCATCTGCGCTTTTGCCCAGGCCAGCAGATTATCCATCATATTCGAATTATCCTGAATATTGCGATCCAGAGAGTCCAGTATATTATCCATCTCATCTTTGGAAAGGTCGTGCTCCCGAATCAGATAGATCAGGCTTTGGAGTGAACTCAGAGGTCCTCTTAAATCGTGAGCAATAATTGCAAACAGCTTATTCTTGATTTGATTAACCTGTTCCAGCTCATCATTCTGCTCTTTCACGGTTTTATTCACTTCCCGAATCTTCAAATTCGAATCTTCAAGTTCAGAATTCACCTCTTTTACTTTTCTGTTCGATTTATTCAATACATAAGCAACAGCCAATAGAAATCCTCCCAAAGAAAAAGCAAAAATGATCAGCCACCGTTGGAGATTGACCCGCGCCTGAACCTCCTGCTGGCGTGCTTCAATGATTTCTGCTCGCTGTTCCCTGGTGCGAATATTGAAAAGTGTTTCATATTCGGCTTGAAGCTCTAATTTCTCATCCGTTGATAGAGAATCTTCTAATTCATTTAACCGTTCAAGCCATTGCAGCGCCATGGACGCATTCCCGGCTTCTTTATACACATCGTATAATCTGTTGTACGACTCTTTTTGAAGCCCCCGATATCCTCTCTCTTCGGCCAGTGACTGTGCCCTTGCAAACCACCGGGCAGCAGCTCCATAATTTCCCTGTTCAGCCTCCAGGTCACCTAAACTGATTGTACTGTTATATTGCCCTTCGATACTCCCCAACCGACGGGTCTCCTCCAGGGTGAAAAGAAATATCTCCTCTGACCGAGCAAAATTTCCTCTTTTCGATTCCATTCTGGCAAGGTTATAGTATATCCTCACTGCCCCCAAGCGATCATTTGCTTCATCGGTTAGGTTCAGAGCTTCCCGGTAATAATCCTCAGCTAAATCATACTCTTCTATGGCAGTATAAAGATTCCCTTTATTCACCATCACCCTTTTCAGGTTTACGGTGTGGCCAATAGCCCTGCTCACATCTTCTGATGTATCCAGATAAAAAGAGGCTTGATCGTAATCAGCCATATCTACAAACAAGTGGCCAATATTGTTAGTAGTAATGGCAATGAATGTTGAGTCTTCTTGCTGTTCTGCGAATACCAATGCATCGTAATAGTTACGCATGGCTTCAATATCTTCCCCCATGGATCTGTATACTGAACCAAGATTCATTCTTAATCCGGCAACCTGATCTTCCCTGCCTAATGAGTCAGCAAGCGATATCGCATCTTCAAAAATTTGTGACGAAAGCTCCAGATCACCCGCCATTTGATGGGCCGTTGCCTTTAGGTTGTATAATCTGTTACGATTTTCGGGGGCAACATCTAACAAATCTGCCTGATCAAACATTATTATCGCAGAGTCCGGCGCTTCCTGAGACAGATATAGTGATCCTAAATTCAGCAGAATGTCGAACTGGGGTTCATCCTTTTCACTGTCCAGGCGGTCTGAAACTTCAAAACCAAGTAGTAACCACTCTTTTGCTTCGGCAAACTCTCCTTGCCGGGTAAGCCTTTCGCCCAGTTCGCTAAGAGAATAAACCGTTTCCGGTGTAGTAATAGCCGGATTTACATTAGCCCTCAGGCTGTCTAAATCAGCCTGTTGTGCATATACCACTCCCTGGAAAAGTAACAGGAGAAAAATGTTCAGGTTGAGCAGTACCCGCATTCGTAAGTTGGCTAGTTTATGTTAGATACTTCTAATATATAAGAATATTCCCAATAAGAGTATTTATATCGTATTAATCAAATAGATTGTATTTAAGGGTTGAAATAAAATGAGGGATTATCCCCTTGAACCAATCTCTCTTTTTCTAACCGCTTCTGATATAGCTCTTCAACATCTTTCAAGGAATCGGCATCATTTGGTGAAAGATCCCATCGAATTCGTTTAAAACGAGGCAGTCTGAGTGTATATCCGGCCTTAGTTCTCTTATTCACCTGTATATCATCAAACTCAAGCTCAATCACTAATCCAGGCAGCAAACCCAGTGTTGGGCCATACCTCTCAACCGTTAGTTTTTTAATCTCAGTATTCAATCTTTTCAATTCTTCATCTGTATATCCGCCATACGCTTTACCAATCGGTATAAATTCTTCCTCATATCTTTCATCCTCTTTTACTGATATGCCAAGTGTAAAATCAGAATACAGTCCACCTCGTTTGCCGCTGCCGGCGTGGGCATACATCATCACTGTATCAAGACTCCCTCCCGGCTTTTTAACTTTCAGCCAGGATTTCCCACGTTGACCATATTCGTATGCAGATCCCTTCTTTTTTAGCATCAATCCTTCGTTCCCATGGGCAAGCGCGCGATCAAAGAGTTCATCCAGCCGATCGGATTCATTTAGCTCAAACTGGTTGGAAATGGGTATGGCATGACTTGCAGCCAGCTGTTCAAGCATCTCTCTTCTCTGGTTTAAGGTTTGACCAAATACAGGAACATCATCCATGAAAAGCAGATCATAGGCAATGAAAAGAACGGGCAACTCCTTTACTATTTTTTTTGATGGCTTCTTTAAACCCATCCTTTTTTGAAGCAGCTGAAACGGCTGGATTTTATCGCCATAATAGACACAAATCTCTCCATCCAGCACTACGCTTCCCAGCTCTCTATCATTAAAAAAATCCTGAACTTCCGGAAAGGAGTGCGTGATGACATTCAAATCCCTTGAGTAGATCTCAACCCTGTTTCCTGAATAGTGAACCTGTGCCCTCATACCGTCAAATTTTTCCTCGGCAATATAATCCGACAGATTCTTTACAGCCCGGCTCTCAATCGGTGAAGCCAGCATAAATGACAACGGATGGAACTGTTTGAATTCCGCTTCACCCAATCTCTCTTCACTTGCCAAAACAGCAGTTTGCCCAATACTTCCCGTAATCATATGGGCATATCGAACCTCATTCTTTTTGTACCCGAACGCTTTGGCAATCGCAGCGACTACGCTTTTAGTTTCAAATCCAATTCTGAGTGAACCCTGCCCTAACATCCGGATGGAGTATTTTACCTCAACTGGATGCATTTTCATCCACATTTTTTGCAGCAACTCCATTTTGTCATTTCGTGATGAGACCTCAAGCAGCTCGTTAAAGAGCCTGCTCATCTCCTGAAGTGAAATATTTTCAGATGTTCTTTTTTCAATAGCCTTTGGAATATTATCGAATAATCTCTCAATGGTCTCAGAATTACTCCCTGTAGCCGTTCTGCAAGGTTTATAAACCAGATCGTAATCGATTTCACAAAACTCTGAGGCGGCCAATCCGGCCGTTCTGCTCCCCACCGATGCACGCTTCCCGCTGATGCTTGAAAATGCTCCCTCACCGACAAATTGAGCAGCAAATTCTATCTCATCTGTAGCTTCCAGAGCTTTTAGATACTCTGCAAAAATCGAAATTTTGGCATTTGTGCCCCGGGTTTCACGAATCTTCTGAATCGTATGGCACAGTTCATAAAAAGTAGCAGACATATTTGTTTAACCCTTTGAGAGAAGATCTACTATTAAGAGATCAGCAAGTTTCAATCCATTTGGTGTCAATCTCACAACGTCGTCCGTTATCGTCAACATTCCATTACGCTCTTGGTAGTCAAGCCAATTTTTCTGGCTTTCGTTAAACTGATAACCATATCGATTTATGAGTTCTCCCGAGCCAACTCCCCACTTGGTTCGCAATCCCAGCATCAATCGTTCTTCAGCAAGTGTTTGCAGTGAAAGCTCTTCCGGCTCATCCGAAATTGAAGATGCACGATCCAGATAGTGTTTGATATCAGGTTGATTCTCCCATCGTTTAGCACCATCCTCTGTCCACCAAAAAGAGTGAGCCGCCGGACCTAAACCGAGGTAATTCTTATGATTCCAGTAGTTGCTGTTATGTACAGCTTCTTTTCCGGGCTTTGAAAAATTACTCACTTCATATTGATATATTCCTGCAGAACTCAGTTTTTCGAGCAACAGATCAAAATGTTCAGCCACAGACTCATCCTCAGGAGGTTTTATTCTGCCCAGTTGAACCTGCTTTCCTAATCGCGTTTGAGGTTCCACAGTAAGTGAGTATGCTGAAATATGCGGTGGATCGAACTGCAGCAGCTGATCGATATCTCTCTCCAGCATCTCGGGAGTCTGCCCGGGATTTCCGTAGATTAAATCTGCTGTATATGTTGGGAAACCCGCCTTATGAAGATTTTCCAGGGCCTGGAGTGCTTCCTTTTTGGTATGTGCCCTGTGCATAAACTGAAGTATTTCTTCGTCGAAAGATTGAACCCCCATGCTGGCACGATTAACTCCCAAATCCAGCAGTGAATGCAGATAGCCGGGTGTAACATCATCCGGATTCATCTCCATCGTTACTTCAGTCGTATTCAGCTGAAATACGTTGTCTACAGCATCAAATATTCTCTTCAGCTGTTTTGATGAGAGTTGCGATGGTGTCCCACCTCCAATGTAGATCGTTTCAATTACTTCATCTGACAGCGGAGTATTGGCATAGGACTGGATTTCATCAATCAGGGAGTCCGTAAATGGCTCAATTAAGCTTTTTCGGGTTACGAAATAGAAATCACAATAACTGCAGGCCTGCTTACAAAATGGGATATGTATGTAAAGTCCGGCCATAAAATACTATTGAATCAAAAAAGCACGGATTTACCGTGCTTTTTTACTAAACGCAGTTACTGCCTGGGGGTATAGAAAGGATTGGTTTCGTAAGAATCCACCTGCCGATAAGTACGCTGATACTTCACATAATTCTCAGCCGATTCCCGGATTGATTGGATCTCCTCATCGGTTAATTTCCGATGTTGTTTGGCCGGAGATCCCATGTACATATATCCAGACTCCAGAACTTTACCGGGTGGTACAAGTGTACCGGCTGCAACGATCACATCCGAATGAATCACAGCCTCATCCAATATGGTTGCGTGAATTCCAATCAATACCCGATCATGGATCGTGCATCCGTGCACCATCGCATTGTGGCCAATCGTCACGTCACTTCCGATTTTTGTGGGCCCGGTTTGATTCATGACATGAATAGAGGCGTTGTCCTGAATATTGGTTCGCTCACCAATTTCAATCCAGTTTACGTCACCTCTAATCGTGGAGTTGAACCATATGGAACTGTTCTCACCAATGGTTACATCTCCAATAATGTCTGCACTTGGAGCCACAAATACAGACTCATCGAATTGTGGAGACTTTTTTAAAAATTGATATACCATCCTTTAAGAGCGATACATATAGAGTTCAACCATAGACTTAAACTGGTCGTAATTCTGAGGGTTTTGCCGTAAACGCTGGCCGTTGATGAAGAAAGTAGGCGTTGCATTTACCTGACGCCGAATTCCTTCCTGTCGCTGGCTTTCAACCCGCTGGCGAATTTCTTCCGACTCCAGATCTGCTTCAAACTGCTCCATGTCTAACTCGATCTCCTCAGCAAAATCGGTGAAGTAGTTACGGGCATCACCCTGCGACCATGCTTCCTGATATTCAAAAATCAGATCATGCATCTCTTTGTATTTTCCCTGTTCCCGGGCAGCTTCAGCAGATCGGGCTGCAAGCTCTGCAAATTGATGTCCGCTTAGCGGGAAATGACGATATTCGAACTCAATCATGTCGCCAAATTCTCTTTCCAACTCTTCCTGAGCAGGAATGTAGGCTTTACATGCCGGACATTGATAGTCGCTGTATTTCAGGATATGAACTTTCTGTGGTTCACCTCGCTCGGCTGTAGCTGAGCCATTGTCTGAATTATTATTTAATCCGTAGTAGAGAACACCGGCAGCAATTACTACAAAAGCTACCAAAGCAATAATTTGTATGTTTTTCTTATTCATAATAGGGGAAAGAGTATGATCTTATTGATATTTTGCGAATTGATAACGGTGAATATAAGAAGAGATTACCGAGTGTTCCCGAAATTTTAATTTTCAGATTTTTGAAGCTTCGATCTGTATGCCATGGCGTAGATTTTCATCTGCTTGATCATCGAAGCCAATCCATTGGATCGTGTGGGGGAAAGATGCTCTTGCATCCCAATTTTCTGAATAAAATTCGGATTATGGCTCAGAATCTCATCGGGAGTTTCACCTGAATAAAACCGAACCATCAACGCCACTAAACCTTTTGTTATTGCGGCATCGCTGTCTGCTTTGAAAATCACCTGATCGCCATCCAGTTCGGTGTGAAGCCAAACCTGCGATTGACAACCGCGTACCAGATTCTCATCCACTTTATACTTCTCGTCAAGCGGTTCCAGTTTTTGGCCAAGTTTAATGATGTGTTTGTAGCGTTCCGGCCAGTCGTCAAGTGCTTCAAATTCCCGGATAATCCGGTCCTGTTTTTCTTCTATTGTCATAGCTTTAACTTTTTTTCAAAGTTACAAAAAAACAGGGGAAATATTGGGTGTAGAGCAAGCTTTAGTGAGATTTATATTCTGATGAGATTTCTGTAGATGTAGCACCCTTGATCGCTTCAACAGTTGTTCGGCTTTTATCCCAGTCAGGTTTAGCGTAGTCGATTACTTCCACGTAACCGCCTTCCTTACTTTTTATTCGATACTGTTCTGTATTTGGTTTACCATCCATTACAATCTTCAGATGGTCATGGAATTTATCGATGTCATCTTTATGCACAATATCCTCAACATTCATCGTCACAGCTTCATCCGCTGTAATTCCTGTGATTTTACTGAAGCTATCTGATACATATTCAAACATAAACTCATCATCGTCAGTTTGGATCAGTTTATAGTTGAAATCTTTGTTCTTTTCGAAAACCCGGTCAAAATCGGCATTTCGCTTGGACAACATTGCCATGATTCTCTTTTGAAGTGATTTATTTTCAAAAGACATTCGAACAATTTTCTGTCCATGAACCGTTAACAATCTTGCTGTAGCTTTTACCTCTACCGGTCCACCTTTTCTGTTTTTGATGACCATCTCATACGATCGATCTTCAAAATCACTGGGTTTAAATGAGTCGAATTTATGCTTGTAAGACTCTATAAGTTCATCTTCAAGAATCTCCCAAAACTTAAATTTCTTGAGCTCTTCGTCTGCGTATCCCGTTAAGTCGCGGAATGCTTTGTTCGTGGTGACAATATTACCTTGTTCATCCACATCAATCAGGGTTTTCTTACTCTCTTCCCTGAGTTTGTCAAATTCCATTTCTGAATCAACAACCTTCTTCTCAGACCGTTTTCTTTCAGTAATGTCGTGCTGATATGAAACCCAATGCGTAATTTCACCCTGTTCATTGGTCAATGGATGAATATCCCACTGGTTGATAAACTCAGAACCATCTTTTCTGTAGTTGACCGTATGGCCAAAAAATGCTTTCCCTTCTTTCAGACGCTCTTTCAGTTTGTCTAATACCGCGCGGTCAGTTTTTGGTCCTTGCAATATTCGAGGGGTTTTGCCCAGAACTTCATCCCGTGAATATCCGGTCATACGGGTAAAACCTTCATTTACATAAACAATTTTGGGACCCGGCTCTTCCAGCCCAAGTTCTGTAATTAAAATAGAATCGTAATCACTTCGTATTGCTTTTTCGAGAAGCTCTAAATGCCTTTCAACCTTCTCTTTTTCCCTCTCGATCCTATTTACAATCTCCATCAGTTCTTTAAGAGATTCTTTATCTTTCGTGAGAGACTGCAATTTCTGTACTAATTTTTCCATTAAACTACCTATTGATTACCTAATTCTATTCGTAAAAGTGAAATTCTTCACGATTCGTTCACTGTCATTTTGCGCAACAAAGTGTGTTAACGAGAAGTTCGTTTGAAATCATTCCAATTATTTGAATTTTTTTTCAATTAATCCATTTAGAATATTCTCACTTCCCTCTGTGCCAAAAAAAGACTGCGAAAAAGTTACTTTCCGCAGTCAAATCGTCAATCAGAATTACTTAATTATCCCTCTTTCAGGATAATTTTGGCGATGGTAGCAAGCTGCATGTTGGATGTTCCTTCATAGATCTTGCCAATTTTTGCATCTCTGTAGTATTTCTCGACGGGATACTCTTTCACATAACCGTACCCGCCATAGAGATCAACAGCCATAGAGCTAACCTTTTCTGCAACTTCGGAGCTGTAGTACTTCGCCATTGCTGCCTCTTTAAGAAATGGCTGGCCGGCTTCTTTCAAGCGTGCAGCGTTGTAAACCAGTAGTCTCGCCATTTCTAATTGTGTAGCCATTTCACTCAGCTGAAACTGAACACCCTGGAAATCGGCAATAGCTTTACCGAACTGCTTTCGCTCTTTGGTATAAGAAACAGCCGCGTCGAAGGCTCCCTGTGCAATTCCGATCATTTGAGCGCCAATACCGATTCGCCCTTCATTCAGTGTTTCAATAGCCACTTTATATCCTTTTCCTACTTCACCAAGCACATTCTCTTTTGGAACACGTACATCTTCGAGAAGCAATTCGCAGGTAGAACTCGCACGTATACCCAGTTTATTTTCTTTTTTGGAGACAGAAAATCCTTCCATTCCCCGCTCTACGATAAATGCTGTAATTCCCTTGTATCCGGCTGATGGATCTACAGTGGCAAAAATCAGAAATATATCCGCTTCTTTTGCATTGGTAATCCAAAGCTTGGTTCCGTTCAAAATATAGTCGTCACCGTCTTCTTTAGCCGCACATTTCAGCGCAAAAGCATCACTTCCTGAACCGGCCTCAGACAGACAGTAGGCACCTACTTTTTCGGTTGCCAGCTGGGGTAAAAACTTTTTCTTAACATCATCCGAACCCCAGTTCAAAAATGCGTTGTTCACCAGAGTATTTTGTACATCCATAAATACTCCAACGGATGCATCAACCCGGGAAATTTGCTCGATGGCAACAATACTCATAAAAAATGATCCGCCTCCACCCTGATACTCCTCCGGGATTTCGATGCCCATAAAACCCATTTCAAAAAACTGCTTGATCAGGCCTTCATCCAATTTGGCAGCCTCATCCATTTCATGAACCTTTGGCTTGATTATCGTATCTGCAAACTCAGCTGCAGCGTCTCTCAGCATCTGCTCATCTTCAGTCAATTGCGTGAGCGGAGAAATTTTATTTTCTGTATCTGACATAGTCGGTCTTTTTTAGTTATTCAGTAAATTTTCCGATGTAAATATAGCAGTTTGTAAGCGCTTTTCCGTACCCAATTTCTGTTTTAGTTAGCGAAACAGAGTGCTCCTCACTATTTTACAATCAGATTAAAAACAGAATAAAATTAATTGCAGTGAAGAAGCAACAAGAAACGAATCTTTTTTCAGATTTTGAACCCGTTAGTCGTAAACAGTGGGAAGAGCAGATCAAAAAAGATCTTAAAGGTGCAGACTACAAAGAGAAGCTAAGCTGGGAAACCCTTGAGGGACTTACCCCACTCCCGTTTTATAGGAGTGATGATTTAGAAAAAGTTAAATATTCTAAATCCAATACGATTCATCAGAAAATTAGCTCAACATGGACAGAGTGCGAGCCCATTTCGGGATCTAAACCTTCCGAGGCTAATGAACAGATTAACAAGTCTATCGAAGGTGGTGTCAATGCTTTTCAAATTCGTTGCGATATTTCGTACAGCGATGGAGCCATTGGCGGAAACATGATCGGGACTCAACTTCAATCTCAGCACAATTTTGATGAACTGATATCCGGCATCGACTTAACCGACAAAACCCTTTACTTCGACAGCGGGATGAATACCCCGGCACTTCTGGCCATGCTGCAAAATTCGGATACTGAAATACGAAATGCAGCTTTCTTTTTCGATCCATTCACATTTACCGCAAGCCACGGGCGTGAGCCTTTACCGACTGATCAACTAAATAGCATCATTAATCAACTTTCAGGCGATCATGATTTCAAAACTCTGACTGCCGATGGGCTTTTTTATCACACCTCGGGTGCTTCTATCATCCAGGAGCTGGGAATTTCACTCGCTATTGCAAGTGAGTATTTAGCTCGCAGTACTAAAGAAAAACTTACTCAAACGGCCCGGTCCATTCTATTTCGTTTAAGCGCCGGACCGCTCTACTTCCCTGAGATTGCAAAATTCAGAGCTGTCCGAATTCTGTGGGCAAATCTGCTGGATGCATATGGAATAGACAGTTCTGTTCCGCTACCCATACACGCAGAAACCACACCTCAAAATCAAACGCTGTCAGATCCTCACAACAATTTACTTCGCGCAACTACAGAGGCGATGTCGGCAGTTATCGGTGGCGTTGACTCTCTTTTGATTCAACCCCATGACAGTCAATTTAATCGATCAAATCCATTTTCATCCCGGATATCTCGCAATATTCATCACATTATTAATGAAGAGTCACATTTTGGCAAAGTAGCCGATCCCGCTGCCGGCTCCTACTATGTTGAAGTTCTCACGGATGAAATCGCTGAAAAGAGCTGGGAATTTTTTCAGATGATTGAAAAACAGGGTGGATTTATGGAATCTTTGAAAAACAGAGTCATCCAACCAAAAGTGGCTGATTCCAAAAAAAGAAAATTAGAAGCATACGCAACAGGGAAACGCACATTGGTAGGCACAAATAACTACCCCAATAGTGATGAAGAACTTCCCGATGTAGTCATCTCAACTGATTTTACAAATGCATTAGAAGTGACCGATGACTCTGCAGAAATTGATCTATCAAACCTGATCTCTTCGCTCTCCGAAGCATTCAAGAGCGACGCCTTGGTCGGAGATCTTTTCTCATCATACTTTGAACCGCAAAAAGTTCTCTACACTACGCTTGAACCATTTCGAGCCGGAGAGATCTTCGAATCGATTCGCCGGAGAACTGAAAAGGAAGTAGAAAAGAACGGTAAAAATACCCGGGTTCAACTGGTACCCATTGGCAACATAAAATGGAGAAAGTTACGGGCAACATTCGCCTCAAACATATTGGGTTGTGCCGGTTTCGAAATTGATTCACCCATCGGTTACAACTCCGCTGAAGAGGCGTTCAATGAGCTTAAAAATTCAACCTCAGATTTATATGTACTATGTGGAGCAGACGCGGACTATGAGGAGATGACAAAGTCGTTTTGTGCAAAGTTTTCTAAGCATGGGCTCCTTATTCTGGCCGGCAAACCTGCAGACAGTGACCTTGAATCAAAATACAGAGATTACGGCATTCAACACTTTATATACTCCGGAATGAATATCCCAAAAGTATTGAGTGCAATTCAGGATCAAATTTTTAATTCAGAAAAGGCAACATCATGAGACCTGATTTTTCAAAAATTGAACTAAAAGCCAATTTGGGAAGAGTAAGTAAAACTCCTGACTCTTCATCCCAATCCACCTGGAAAACCCCTGAAAAAATTGATGTAAAACCCGGGTATTCAGAAAGCAATATTTCGAATTTAGATCATCTCGACTTTGCGGCCGGAATTCCGCCCTATCTTCGCGGACCGTATTCCACGATGTATACGGTACGGCCTTGGACAATTCGGCAATATGCGGGCTTCTCAACTGCAGAAGATTCCAACGCTTTTTATCGCAAAAATTTGGCCGCCGGACAAAAAGGACTGTCCGTGGCATTTGATCTGGCAACACACCGCGGCTACGACTCCGATCATCCCAGGGTTTCCGGCGATGTTGGAAAAGCGGGTGTCGCCATCGACTCCATTCTGGATATGAAAGTTCTGTTTGATCAAATTCCGCTGGATGAGATGTCTGTTTCCATGACGATGAACGGAGCCGTAATTCCGGTTATGGCGTTCTACATTGTTGCAGCAGAAGAGCAGGGAATTTCTCCGGAAAAACTCAGCGGAACCATTCAGAATGATATCCTGAAGGAGTTTATGGTTCGCAACACCTACATCTACCCGCCGGAACCGTCGATGCGAATTGTGGGTGATATTTTTGAGTATACATCCAAGAAGATGCCACGCTTTAACTCAATCAGCGTGAGCGGATACCACATGCACGAAGCCGGAGCAACCGCTTGCCTGGAGCTCGCTTACACATTAGCTGATGCCCTAGAATATGTTCGCGCCGGTGTAAAAAACGGACTGGATGTCGATAATTTTGCACCTCGTATTTCCTTTTTTTGGGGAATTGGAATGAACCATTTTATGGAGATTGCAAAAATGCGGGCCGGACGAATGCTTTGGGCAAAATTGATGAAACAGTTCAATCCAAAAAATCCGAAATCACTTTCCCTGAGAACACACTCTCAAACCTCCGGCTACAGCCTTACCGAGCAGGATCCCTACAACAACGTGGCCCGAACTACGATTGAAGCGATGGCGGCTGTTTTGGGTCATACTCAATCACTACATACCAACGCGCTGGATGAAGCGATTGCACTCCCAACGGATTTTTCGGCTCGAATTGCCCGGAATACTCAATTATATCTCCAGGAAGAGACCGGCATTACAAAAGCGATCGATCCATGGGCAGGAAGCTATTACGTGGAGAGTTTAACCGATCAGCTTGCACGCAATGCACTCGGTCTGATTGAAGAAGTGGAAGAGTTGGGTGGCATGGCCAAAGCTATTGAAGCCGGTGTCCCAAAAATGAGAATTGAAGAGGCAGCGGCTCGTAAACAGGCACGAATAGACAGCGGAAAAGAGACTATTGTCGGCATAAATAAATATAGGCTGGCTAAAGAAGAGCCCATCGATATCCTTGAAGTGGATAACGAAAAAGTTCGGCTGTCTCAGATCGAACGGCTTCAAAAATTAAAGACTGAAAGAAATCAGGATGAAGTAGATACATCTCTTACTGCTCTTACCAAATGTGCTGAATCCGGTGAGGGGAATCTATTGGAGCTGGCTATTGATGCCGCTCGAAAAAGAGCCACACTGGGTGAAATATCCGATGCGATGGAAAAATCGTTCGGTCGATACCAGGCAACCATAAAATCTATATCAGGCGTGTACTCATCAGAAATAGACAACAGCGAAGAATTTAGTAAAGCCAGAGAACTGGCAGACCAATTTGAAGAGAAGGAAGGACGAAGGCCGCGCATCATGGTAGCCAAAATGGGGCAGGATGGTCACGACCGCGGCGCCAAGGTGATCTCCACGAGTTTTGCCGACCTGGGATTCGACGTGGATATTGGCCCGCTCTTTCAAACTCCTGAAGAAGCAGCACGACAAGCCGTGGAAAATGATGTTCATATTCTTGGAGTATCGAGTTTGGCAGCCGGCCATAAATCGCTTGTTCCTAAAGTGATAGAGGAGCTGAAAAAACTAGGACGTGAAGATATCATGGTGATCGTAGGCGGAGTCATTCCAAATCAGGATTATAAGTTTCTTTACGATCACGGAGTAGCCGCCGTTTTCGGTCCCGGAACTGTGATCCCCGAAGCAGCACAAAAGATTTTGAAAATCCTGATGGAGGATTAACCACAATGTAATCTCCCCTCGAGGGGAGTGGGCGCGTAAGCGGTCGAGGGGTGTTTTGATTTCGAAATCGTGCTTATACATTACCCAAAGAATACTTAACCACAAAGGGCACTAAGTTTTTCACGAAGGGACACTAAGAATGATGAATATGACCGAAAATCAAATTTCTAAAGTTGTCTTAAAGTGTGCTGATGAGTCAACCTATCTCCCCTCGAGGGGAGTGGGCGCGTAAGCGGTCGAGGGGTGTAAAATAACCTGCCATTTAATTCATGCCCAACAAAATTCTTCCATACAACCCAAAGTTGAAAAAACTTGCCAGGAAACTGCGCCGTAATATGACCTACGGTGAAGTACTGTTATGGCAAGAGATTCGAGGAAAGAAATTAGGGTATCAATTTCACCGACAAGTACCCATAAAAAATTACATCGTTGATTTCTTTTGCCATGAACTACAGTTAGCAATCGAAATTGATGGTTGTTACCATAATCATCCTGAAGTATCCATTTCAGATTTGAACAGGCAACAGGAAATTGAAAAAATTGGTGTCAACTTTCTTAGATTTAATGAGTCTGAGATTCGGAAAGATATTTCAGGTGCTGTAGAAGACATACATAATTGGATCAAATTGAATCAAAATCAAAATTCTTAACACCCCTCCCCATCCCGAAAGAATTCGGGATGGTACTCCCCTCAAGGGGAGAATGTCTATGACAAAATCCAAAAACAAATCGCTTTCAATTAATAAAGGTTCTGATGTGAACGAATCCATCAATCCAAATTATCGGACAAAGAAACTTTCGAAAAGATCCTTAAAGGAGTATGTGGAAGGAATTAAGAGTGGTGACCGAACCATCTTGTCTCAGGCCATTACACTGATTGAAAGTTCAAAAAAGGAGTATAGAGAGTTCGGGCAAGAGATCCTTGAACAGTGTTTATCAGAGACCGGCAATTCCGTTCGGATCGGAGTTACCGGAGTACCCGGGGTTGGAAAGAGTACATTCATTGAAGCCTTAGGACAGTACCTCATACAGAATGATCACAAACTCGCTGTGCTGACGATTGACCCGAGCAGCAGCCGCTCCAAAGGGAGTATTCTAGGCGATAAAACACGAATGCAAAAACTTTCTACTGATGACCGGGCTTTTATCCGTCCGTCCCCCACTTCCGGTACTTTGGGCGGTGTTGCGCAAAAAACCCGGGAAACCATGCTATTGTGTGAAGCTGCCGGATATGACACGATCTTTATCGAAACAGTAGGTGTGGGGCAATCCGAAACGACCGTACATTCGATGGTTGATTTTTTCCTGCTCCTGATGTTGGCCGGCGCCGGCGATGAGCTGCAGGGGATCAAACGTGGAATTATGGAGATGGCCGACCTGATTGCAATCAACAAAGCGGAAGGAGACAATCTCAATGCATCTAAAAAGGCGAAACAGGAATATGAAAATGCGTTGTCTTTATTTCCACCATCCCCTTCAGGCTGGAAACCGAAAGTAATGACCTGTTCTGCACTTCAGGCAAAAGGAATTGAAGAAATTTGGGAAGAGGTGCAGAACTACCTGGAGTTAACTTCCGAAAATAGATTTTTCGAGAAACGCCGAAAAGAACAGGCCGCATTCTGGATGTACGAAACCATTAACCAGGAGTTAAAACAGAAATTTTACTCGAATCCGGAAGTGAAAGCAAAGCTCGCAAAGTTCGAGAGGGATGTTCAGACTGGTAAGCTTAGCTCATTTAAAGCGGCTAAAGAGCTTTTAGATCTATTTAAAATGAATTCAGGATAAAGTCATTGGATTTGACAACATGAGAAGTCCCCTCATTCCCAAGGAGGGGCTCCGAGCAAAGCGATTCCCACGAAGTGGTTTAGGCCTGCCTGCGCTGAAGCTTCGGAAGGCAGGGGTGGTTGAAACCAATATCAGATCAGATTTAAAGCCTGAAATCATTAGGGTTACCTCCCCCAACCCCTTCCATCAGTAGCCGGACTGGCTCTTACACCCCGACGTTTCGAGGGCAGGCAGGAGGGGAGAATCATTTTCAAGATTCTTAAGTCGAACTCACGTTAATCTAAACAATCAGTTCATTTCAAGATCTGCTTTTTCTGAACTGAATCCCATATCGCCGCCTTTCTCTTCACCCAATGATTGCTCCATTTCGGCGCGCAGTTTTTGAATAGACAAACCACTGGTAAGGGCTCCATTTTTGGCAATCGAAATACGTCCCGTCTCTTCAGAAACTATGATCACAAATACATTATTGGTTTCACTGATTCCCACTGCAGCCCGATGACGTGTTCCAAAAACAGACGAAATATTAGGATTCTGAGAAATGGGAAGGTAGCAGCTTGCAGCCACTATTCGGTTATTACGAATTACAACTGCGCCATCATGAAGAGGTGTATCTTTCTGGAATATCGTTTGCAACAGCTGTGCGTTTACACGTGCATCCAGTTTCACGCCCACATCAACCAGATCCTGCAGTGAAGAACTCCGGGCAAAAACTATGAGTGCCCCCGTTTTAACCTGAGCCATATTTTTCACGGCATCAATCACCTCCTCGATAACCGTGTCGGCTCCCGACCGTCCGATAAACCGGTCAAATGTTGTGTTTTGCCCCAGGCTGTAGAGTAGCTTTCGTATCTCGGGCTGAAAAATGATAAATACAGCCAATACACCCACATCCAGAATACTTCGCAATATGAAATTAAGTGTAGTAAAACCTAACAGACTTACGGCACCATTTAAAACAATCACAAAAAGAAGGCCGAAGGCCGCCTGTATAGCAAATGTTCCCCGTATCCACCTATACAGATAGAACAACACCAGTGCTATCACCAGTGTCTCCAGCAGGTCTTTAAGACCAAACTCTAAAAATCCTATCGGTATCACAGTTTTATTTTATTTGAGGTTTATCTGCTATCTGTCTCAGATGACTTTATAGCGTTGTATACTTGAATTGAATCAGAGGCTTCCTGAACATCATGCACTCGCAATAATTTAGCACCATTGATCAAACTTTGGTAGTGTACCGCAATTGTGCCCGCCAATCTGCCGGATGCAGGTCTGTTATCTAAAATTTGTCCAATCATTGATTTACGGGAAGCACCCATCATTATAGGGTAGCCAAATTTCGTGAATTTATGAAGTCCGGAAATGATTTTCAGATTATGCTGAAGAGTTTTTCCAAAGCCTATACCGGGATCAACAAACACATTTTCAACTCCGGCATTTTTCAGAACTTCAATCTGGCGGCTTAAAAAAGCTATGATGTCCGAAACCACATCTTCATAGTCCGGATTTTTCTGCATCGTCTTGGGATCTCCCTGAGAGTGCATTAACACATAACCTGCATTAAACTCCGAACACAATTCAGCAAATCGGGGTTCTTTCCGGAGTCCACTCACGTCGTTGATGATATGTGCTCCTAATTCAAGAGCCTGACGCGCAACCTCATATTTTGTTGTATCAACCGAGTAGATTGTATCCGGGAATTTCTCTAACGCTGCCTCTAATACCGGCAACACTCTCGAAACTTCTTCATCAACTGAAACCGGATCTGAACCCGGCCGGGTGGATTCTCCTCCAATATCGATAATCTCAGCGCCCTCACGGATCATCTCTTCTATACGTTTGAGCGCAACCTCTTTTTGATTGTACTCACCGCCATCCGAAAAGGAGTCGGGGGTTACATTCAAAATTCCCATCACTTTAGGAGTGCTTAAATCCAGCTCTCTATTTCTGATTTTTAGAATGTGATGGGATTCTGCAGTTTTACTCAATGACACGGACAATCTTTAAGATAATTTTAGAAGGAATTCAGGTGCGTCACTTAATGAATTAGTCCCAGTCTTCCTGTAGAAATTCGAGCTTATTCTCTTTCTCTGCCCAATCATCCGCATCAGGCAGTGCATCTTTTGTCTCATTAATGACACGATCATCCCATTTTTCGGCCAGTCGTTCGTTCAGCTCAATATAGTGCTCCCACTCTTCGGGAACTTCATCATCTGGATAGATCGCCTCTACAGGACATTCGGATACACAGGCATCACAATCGATGCATTCAAGTGGATCAATTGTTAAAAAATTGGGGCCTTCACGAAAAGCGTCAACGGGACAAACCGCCGCACAATTCGTGTATTTACAGTTTACACAGGGTTCTGTTACTACGTATGCCATTTATCTGTTCAAGTGTTGTTTGGGGTTCTTACACAATGATCAATTGCGTATGGTATTTCATATTCGGCTAAGATGCAATTCAAAAAGAGACAATTACTGATGTCAAATTTGAGAAAAAGAGTCTTCAGATTAACTGCATACTGCCTTATTGATTCAAAAACTTTCTAACTTCATCCAGGCTTCCATCGTTCTCAGCCGGTTCAATTTGCAGCAGATAGGCCATCAGTTCATACATATGAACAGACTCAACCGGCCCCTCAATTGCACCGGACTTAAATGCAGGTCCTTTGGCTGCAAAAAATGTATGCATATCCGGTTCGAAATTGTCAAATCCGTGCATACCGGGAACGACACCTCGCTCCTCAAAATATTCCCGGTTAGTAATCGTGAATTGATTATCCGCGATCATAATAATCTCCGGGATTCGGTAGTGATTTGAAAAGTGGAACCTCTCCGGCAGTTCATCACGCAAAAACACCCGGTAATTTTCCTCATTCTCTTTCAGTGCGCGGTAAACTTCATCCGTTTTCCCTTCGTGGGGTTTAATCATAGCAACCGGAGTATAGTCCACCATATCTACGTCGTCCAAATTGATAATTTCATCCAGGAATATCACCTTCTCTTCCGATTGGGCTGCCATCCCATGATCCGAGACCAGCAGAATATTGATGTTATCGGATAGTCCTACCTCATCTAATTTCTCAAGGAAATAACCCAGCAGACCATCCATTTGCACCACGGCTTCATCCACTTCCGGAGAATCCGGACCGTAACTGTGCCCGCGACTGTCCACAAAACTGAAGTAGAGTGTGCCAAAATCTGCCTGTACATCACCGGCCGGATCAAACCATGCAGCGATACTGTCAATCCGGGTACTGTCCGGTATGGAGCCGTCATAATCCACCCACTTCGTGGATTGTAAACCAACAAAAGTAGCCTCAGAGCCCGGCCAGAAAAAGTTCACCGATGTCTTACCCTGCTTCTCGGCCGTCACCCAAATCGGCTCACCTCCCCACCAGCGTTCATCGTGCTGACCATCCGGAGCTCCATAGCTAAATCGCTCCTCCAGTTCATAGTCATAAAAACTGTTGGATATAATTCCGTGATTTTCAACGTACAGACCGGTAGCCAGTGACCAGTGATTTGGAAAGGTTTTGGTTGGGAAAACAGGAATTAAATACTCCGCCTGTACACCTTCTGAAATAAATTCATCAAAATTGGGTGTCTCATTCCGGTCGATATATTTATTCATAAATCCATCAACAGAAATTAGTAAAACCGGGGCGGGTTCAGCTTCTGTCCGGTCCGAATCTGAATTTTCACAGCCATTCAGGCTTAAAACGAATACAAGTGCTGTTAACAGGTAGAGAGCGTTCTTTCGTAGCATGATAAACTTGAGTTGAATATTATTTTTGTAAGATATGAATTAATGAATCAAGTCTCCCGTCGTTTGGAGCCGGCTCGAGATCCAGTAGATGGGTCATCAGTTCATAGAGATGAATATTTTGAAAACCTTCGGTTGTTATCCCCTGCTTGAACGAGGGACCTGCTGCAATAAATAAGCTATGCATTTCAGGATACAGATTGTCATACCCGTGAGCACCACCGGCTACACCATACTCTTCCAATCGATTGGAGGTTGTAATACTATACCCCAAATCCGCTATAAGGATAAATTCCGGAACACGATCGTGATTTTTAAAATGGAGACGATCCGGCAGATCCTCTTTTTTGTACACGCTGAAATTCTTCTCATTTGCTTTCAACGACTCATAAATTTCATCTAATTCTCCTTCATTTGGCTGAATCATCGCAACCGGGTTCCAATCGATCATTTCAACCAATTCTAAATCGATAATTTGATCCAGCAAAATAACTCGTTCTTCGGATACTTCTGCCATTCCATGATCGGAAACGATGATCATATTCAATGTTTCTCCTTTATCAACTCTTTCAAGCTCCGACAGCAAATATCCAATCTGTTCGTCTACCTCTTTAACGGCAACCGCTGTGGAATCTGAGTTTGGTCCGTACCGATGCCCATAAGTGTCTACTTTACTAAAATAGAGTGTCATAAATCCGGGTGCTTGTTCAGGCTCCATGGTCAGCCAGTGAATGACTGAATCGACCCGGGCACTGTAGGGGTGATAGTCATCATAAGGACTCCAATACGTTGGATGAGTTCCGCCAATCGGCGCCTCCGAGCCGGGCCAGAACATGGGTGCCGATTTTACTCCCTGTTTCTCTGCCGTTACCCAGATCGGTTCGCCTTCATACCACCGGGCATCCTGAACGGCTTCTCTATTGCCGAGACTGTAGTAAGAGTCCATCTCTGAATCGTACATATTATTGGCAATCAATCCGGTGTTTTCGGTGTATCGGCCGGTTACAATGGAGTAGTGATTGGGAAAGGTTTTGGTTGGAAAAACCGGGATCATATAGTCTGCCAGAACTCCCTGCTCAACAATTCGATCCAGGTTGGGTGTTTCATAATTGTTTAAATAATCGGGATGGAAACCGTCAATAGAAATAAGAAGAAGTTTATTCGAATCAATCTCCTTTCTTTTATCGCAAGCAGCAACAAAAAGAAGTGTAAATAAAAAGATAAAGGCTGGTATAGACAGTTTTAGCTTGTGCATAAAGTCGGGTATAGGATATAAAAAAAGAGGAGACCGCGAACGGCCTCCTCTTTGAAAAATTTGTTTACAGTTGGTTTTAGAAGTTGTACTTCACTGTAAACTGCATTTGCCATCTTGAACCGAAGTCGCTGACGTTGAACTTGTTTTCGTCTTCTTGTTCAGCCGGGTCGAAGAATACAACCGGCTTGTCAAGATCATCAGCACCTAAACCAAGACCAGGGTTGTTATCGATGAAGTCCTGGTCTACATACTGCCAGAAATCGACAGCCTGATGGTTGTTAAAGCTAACACCTTGACGTACACCCCACTCAGGATTCAGTAAGTTCAGTACGTTCAGCATTGTTGCGCTAAACTCAACAGACTGACCGCTGAAGGTCTGAACCTGCTGACTTACTTTGAAATCGAGGAAGTTTGTCCACTCTTCACGATCAGTGTTACGTTCTACATGACCACCTCTGTAATCATTCAGTGCATCAGTTCCGGAAATAAATTCATCGAATTCATTCCAGTTGTTGCTCATCAGTACAACTTCACCCTGTTCAGCAGGCACATAAAGCAAGTCATTATCAAATCGACCGTCTCCGTTGGCATCACCTCTGTAGATGTAGCTGTATGGAGAACCTGACCGTCCGTCATAAATCAATGAGAATGTAGTATTGAATCTTTCAGCCCAGTCCAGTCTGTACGAAGCAATACCGAGAATTCTGTGGCGTCTTTCAAAGTCCGCAGTTCCCACTTTAGCATTATTCACATCAACGTTCTCGTTGTACTGCCAGTTAGAGATCGCACGACTGGAAGTACCGTTATTTACGTTCGTTGCACGGTTATAGGTATAAGACAACCTTGTAAAAAACCCGCTCTCAAAACGTTTTTCCAACTCACCGGTGATGCTGTATTGATAGCCGTCATTTGTGTTTTCCAATAAGATCGCATTGGTAAAGTTCGGATCCAGTCTTGATGGTGTTCCGGATGCATTACCAAAGTTTGAGTTGAATGTGATATCACCATAAATAGGTCTTCCGTATGCAGATGTTCCTTCCTGTACCAGGTTAATGTTTGAGAAAGTTACATCGTTAATCGCTTTGGAGTAAACCCCTTCAAGTGTACCACGGATACCGTAAGGCAGTTCCTGGTCAACAGCGAGATTCACTTTCAATGACTGAGGATACTTGAAGTCATCTGCAATCAGGTTAATTTCTGATGTTGCAATTGGATCCAATTGGCCACTGGTGCTTGGAGTTGGCTGGTTATCAGGGTCCGGGCTAAAAAATCCATCACCTAAATAGTTTCTCTCACTAACACGACCATAGTCTACACCGGTGTTACTGTACTGGTTGGAGATCCATACAAACGGAGGTGTACCGGAAAAGATACCCGCTCCACCACGAATTTGTGTGGTTCTCTGTCCCTGACTGGCATCCCAGTTAAATCCAACACGAGGTGCCCAGAGAATATTTCCGGAAGCAATCTTATCGGTTGAGTATCCCGGGAATGCTGTTGGAACAAGAGGATTGAAGGTTGGCTCATCAGGCAGTACTGGAATATCAATTCTTAAACCGTAAGTCAGTGTAAGACTGTTATTCACAGTCCATTTGTCTTGTGCGTACAATCCAAACTGCATTCCGGTAAAGTTAGCTGTCGGGCTTCCGCCTGGCAGAAGGTAGCTGTGAGCATAATCAAATGGATTTCCATCAGCCAGATCATCAATACCTCTAAATGTATATGTACCGAAAGCATCCTGAACAAACAGGTTATCAAACGTGAAGATCTGGTTGCTTGTACCTAAGGTAAATTCATGATTACCGGAGATGTAGGTGAAGTTGTTGGTTAGCTCAATCAAATCCTGGTCCAAACCATTTGCCTGAGAGAAACGCTCAACACCCGCATTGATTGATCCAAATCCACTTCGATCGTCATCATACGGCAAACTAAGTGTAACACTTGGGAATCGCTGGGAAGGCACATCTCGTGAATCACGAATTGCTGTGTATACTACCCGAGCTTCGTTAAACGCATTGTCACTGATTCTACTGGTCAGCTCCGCAACAACTGAGTTCTGCTTACTGTTGAAATCGTACTGACGGTTGGAGAATGTGAACGAGCTTGTCCCCCGACTGATTCCCCTGTCTGCAATAGCGTCCACATAGTTGTAACGGAAACTCAGTTTGTGGTCCTGATTGATGTTCCAATCCAATTTTGCAAGCACTTTGTCATTATTGGTTTCTGTATCCAACGGTGATGTATAGGCGCCTGGATCATATCCGTACTGATTCTCAAGAATATTAGCAATCTGATCAAAAGTAGAAGCCTCAAAGTTTACCTGGTTTGTAGCTCCGCTTCCAAGAATACCGCCTGTAATTGGGCTGGTTTCACGCTTAAACTCAGCATTCACGAAGAAGAAGAGTTTATCTTCAATGATCGGACCACCAACATTCAAACCGATGTAGCGCTCAGTAAAGTCAGGAAAATCACTGGACTCATCACCGTCAATCTCATAGTTACCAACCAAACTTTGATTTCTGGTCTGGAAGTAAACAGATCCGGTGTACGTGTTTGTACCACTCTTAGTAATCGCGTTAACCTGGCCACCGGTAAATCCGTTATTGGTCACGTCAAAAGGGGCGATATCTACGTTAAATTCCGCGATAGCGTCGATACTCAACGGAGATCCAACACCTGCCTGAGATCCCGGAGTTGCATCACCCAATCCAAAAACATCATTAAGTGTAGCACCATCAACAAGAATATTGTTATATCTGTCGTTCGCTCCACCAAAACTGTTTCCACTGGTAACTTGTGGTGTCAGTCGGGTAAAGTCTCCGAGAGATCGGAATACACTTGGAGTAACAGCAATATCTTCACTGCTGATGTTGGTTCTGGCGCCGGTTCTGTCTGAGTTAAAAACCTGATCTGCAACCGCAGTTACTGAGATCTCTCCTAATTCAAGAGAACCCTCTTCAAGTTCAAAATCCATAGTTACACGTTCACCCAGTTCGACTCTGGTAATCTCTTTAATTTGAGAATTGAAACCGATAAAAGTAACACGTACTTCATAAGGCCCCCCAACTCGAACATTTCTGAGAGTGTAGCGACCATCAACACGTGTTGATGTCCCATATTCGGTTCCGGTAGGCATATGCACGGCAACCACATTGGCTCCCGGCAGCGGCTCACCCGTTACATCTGTAATTGTTCCTTCAATCGACCCGGATGTGGTACCCTGTGCGAACACAGAAATTGGCAGCACAAGAAGAGCGACGAATAGTAGTAAATATCGTTTCATAATTGGCGATATGATTAGAATTAGTTTTTATGTGTTTTTATGTGGTCAGAGATAATAAGAACTGTTTGTTAAGCGACTATTAACAACGGCGAAAAGGTAATGATTTTTTTAAGAGAATAGAACCCAATACTTCAATTTATAATTTTGATAAAGCGCTTTCATCGAGACGTGAATAGGCAACTTTTCACGTATCTGTTTAAGAGCCAATTATTAAGATGAAATCTGATTTTTATAAAAGTGAAACAACACTTCCTGGCTCAACCCCGCATAGTATCCAAGCCAAACAAAAGTGAAAATCAGCTGAAGCCTAATAACACCTACATTTCTGTATTTTCTAGCGGATGTAATGACGTTTCTTTCTGAAAGATAAAAACTTCCAATTCTCTTTAGGTCTCTCACAATCTTTTGATCTTCCATCACAATCAAATCCTCGTCAAAACCACCTGCCTTTTCAAACAGCTTTTTTTGCACAAATAAGCTCTGGTCTCCGAAACGAATTTCTGTTAAACGGAATCGCGTAAAATAGCTATAAAACCGAAGTATCGGATGATCCCAGTCGAAAACAAGCCGAAAGCATCCAAACCCGTACCCTTTTTGAATTGCTTTTAGAATCTCCCGGTCAAACAGTTTTGGCGGTGTGGTGTCTGCATGTAGGAAATAGAGAACATCTCCCCTGGCAGCTCTGGCGCCGGCGTTCATCTGTTTGGCACGCCCTTTATCTGCAACGACTACCTTAGCACCTGCCCGTTTAGCCAATTCAGCCGTACGATCAGAACTCCCCCCGTCTACCACAATGATCTCATTTCCATCATCGTATTGAAGCTTTTGAACGTTATTTATCAGTTCTTTAATCTGACCCTCTTCATTCAGGACTGGAATAATAATGCTTATTGCTTCTTCATTCATATCCGAAGATCACTTTTCATCAGATCACTCTCTGTATCAATATCATTAAGGACGGTTAGTTTACTGTACGTAGCCCCCGATTCTTCAAGTTTTTCAATCGTCGTTTCACAGACGCTGTTAGTACTCCACTCTATATCATCAAATATCTCCGGTAAAAACCTGCTCATGCCAATCAAATAGTACCCTCCATCGTCTGACGGGCCAATAGTGCAGTCAACGCTTTTCAGCCTATCAAATGCATCATCTATTAAGTTGCTCGAAATGCCCGGACAGTCACTTCCAATCAGGATGACTCTTTTAAATCCTTGCTCAAAGCCTGCATGAATGGCACTTTTCATCTTCCTGCCTAAATCACCGTTCGACTGTACAGTTTTTTCAAATATATTCACATCAAACTGATCATCGATTACCACTGATTTCGAGTAGCTAACCCTTTTTGTTGCATGAACCCCAGCTGCCGTTTCTGCTGTTATATCCAATAACTTTTTATAAATATTGAGCGCTTTATCATCACCTACAGATGCTGCAAGACGTGTTTTCACCCGGCCTTTTTCAGGTGTCTTCACGAAAATGATTAATAAATTTTCTCCCATTAGAGTACTATCTATTTTTGCTTATTCATTTGAATCATTTTAAAATTAATTCTTAACGTGAATCATTCACCAAAAGGCTTTACAGAATCGGCGCTGTCATTCTGAACGTAGTGAAGAATCTAGTTTTAAAACCAATACTTGCATATAAAGATTCTTCGATAAACTCAGAATGACAAATTGTATAGGTTTTGCAAAGCCATTCACCACTAAAAGCTTAAGGAACTTTTAGTTGCCATACTTGTTAAAGTAACATATACGTAACTAACTGACTGCGAAATAATTAAATATCATACTAATGAATAAGGCAAAAATTACAATTTTAACATTCGCATTTGCGCTGTTATTTGGAGCAATTTCAACTTTGGATGCCCAGTCCAGATATAGCGATACAGAACTTGGTGTAATATTAGGTGAACCCACCGGTATCAGCTTTAAAGCCTGGCAATCAGATAATACAGCAATTGATGCGGCTTTAGCCTGGTCATTTGGTGACAACGGCTCCGTTCACCTTCATGCAGATTATCTCCGTCACAAGTGGCTAACTGTGGAAAGCGGAAGCTTGGCTTTTTACTATGGCCTGGGTGCAAGAGCCCTCTTTTCTGATGACTCTAAGTTTGGAGCCCGAATTCCGGTAGGACTACAATATATGTTTCCGGAAACCAGATTATCGATGTTTTTTGAAGTAGCCCCAACCCTTGATCTCATTCCCGAAACCAGTTTTGGGGTTAATGGCGGGATTGGTATCCGAATATTTATTTAATTTTTATAAGCTAACGCGAATTCGATATAAAATGAAGGTAAAGGCATAGAAGAAGTCCCCTCCTTATTCAAGGAGGGGATTTAGGGGTGGTTGAAACCAATGTCAGATCAGATTTAAAGCCTGAAATCATTAGGGCTACCTCCCCCAACCCCTCCTTACACAGGAGGGGAGAATTATTTTCAAGATTCTTAAGTCGAACTCACGTTAAACTAGGAAACTTTTGCCCTGTTTCCGCTCATTATGGTTTCTGATCGCTTGACAGGAATTCTGATTTCAGCTCCTTCCCTTGTTAAACTAACTTTATCAAACGGAGCGCCTTCATACTGTTTAAGTCTACTGTCTCTTCTTCTTAAAACTTCGTCGTTAGTATCAGGGTCGTGATGCGTTAAATATAGATTTTTCACGCCTGTAGGTTTTACAACTTCAATCACACGCTCCCATGCGGAGTGCCCCCACCCTTCTCTTTCTTTGTACTGCTGAAGTGTATATTGGGCATCATGTATCAATACATCCGCATCCTTTATAAACTCCTGGAATTTCTCGACAAACCGGATCGGGGTTGTGTTGAGTGGCAACTCATTATCCGGCGCATAAACAATGACACGCCCGCCTATTCTGATCTTATAGATTGCTGTTTTTGTAGAATGATTTGCCACAAAGTACTCAATTGAATAGTGTCCGTAATCCTCTCTCTCCTCTTTTTGAGTTACATACTCAATGGTTGCATCCAGCATGTCGAGAGTAACCGGGAAAAATGTTTTGGTGAGATGACCGGACAGAATCTCCTGAGCACCGCCACGATATTGTTCAGGAAGATGAATTGAAAATTTGTTTTTACTGGAATAGAACGGTTTGAAAAATGGAAATCCCTGAATGTGATCCCAGTGCGGGTGGGTTATAAAAATTCTTCCCCTATTGTTCATTTTATCCAGTCGTTCCAGATGATTCCCCAAATTCCGGATACCTGTTCCACTGTCAAATATCAGCAGCTCGTCCATGCCGGGGGCATCAATCTCCATGCAGCTGGTGTTACCGCCATATTCAATATTTTCAAAATTCGCACATGGGGTAGATCCGCGAACACCCCAAAATCGAATTCTTACAGACGGCATAAGCTGTTCATTTACCGCGTCCAGGAGAGATTCATTATCTTTTACAATCCGGAAGCTGTTAAACTGAAGCAAACTCCCGACTCCGTTATCATCTCTTGTACCCAGATAGACTACCGGAACAAACTTCAGTCCGGGGCACAGTTTAACGGTCTGTTCAAACTGGATGTGATTTTCATCCAGGAAATTCTTTTCGATAACCAATACATCGGGTTGACGACCATTGAGATCTTTTTCGGCGTCATTGCCGTTGCTGGAAAAGAAAATTTCTACCTCAAGCTCTTCTATGGAATCCCTAAGGTTTCCTTCGGCAGATTTACTTGCAAGGACGTGAGCGATATTTGAGTATAGATTCTTCAGGATATACTAAGAGTATTCAGACTTGGTTTACATAAGAGAACAGCTCTAAAAGTATATGATATTTTTATCAGGTACTATGAATCTTTTTTAATCTGGTCGACCTCTTTCTCCAGATCAGCAAGCTTATCTTCTTTCTTCTCGAGCTCATTTTCGGCTTTATTGATCTTCTCTTTAACCTCATCCAGCAAACTGCTCGAGCCTCCTGAAGGCTTAAAATAACTTAATGACTCTTTCATTTGAAGAACTTCGCCGGTAAGCTTACCCACGTCTTTTCTAAGCTTATTAATTTCGTTCTGCTTCTTGCGAATATCAGCAATATCATCGGCTGAAAAGTTTTCTACATTTTCACGGCCTACCACATCAACTGCAGCTTTTGCAGCTCTGAAGCGATCGTAAATAACATCACAGGTTTCGCGATACTCTTTCCAAAGGCGATTTTTATGCTTGATTGGCACATATCCCGCTTTTTTAAACTCTTCCTGAAGTGGTTTCGCCTTTTCAACAGCATCTATAGGATCGTCATGAGATTTTAACTCCGCAAGTTTCTCCAGAACCTCTTCTTTCTCTTTCAGGTTGTCTTTTCTCTCTTCCTTCACTTCTTTAAAGTGGTCTCGGCGCCTGTCATAAAAATGATCCATCGCCCCTTTAAACTTCTTCCAGATCTTGCCGGATTTCTTCTTGGGTACAGGACCGATCTCCTTCCATTTTTTCATCAAATCCTGAAGTGCTTTATGGGTTGCTTCCCAATCTTCAGAATCTTTCAGCTCGTTTGCCTTATCAACGATTTTCAGCTTCTCTTCGTAGTTCTCCTCTTCCTGTTCTCTTAGCAGATCCAGGTTTTCAGATTTCTTATCATTGAATGCATCCGTTGCCGCTTTGAAACGATCCCACATCTCATTTTCATCCTTCTGCGGGAGGTTGCCTACTTTTTTCCAGCGGCGGTGCAGTTTATTTACACGGCGAGCTGCATCTGCAAGATCATCCGCATCGAGCAGAGCTTCAGCTTCATCAATCAGTTTCTTCTTCTTAGACAGGAACTTCTCAATTTCATTTCTGTACTTCTTGTCGTGCTTAAAGCGCATAGAGTGGAATGTATCCTGCGCGCTGTGATATCTACCCCATACTTCACGATTCTTATCGGAAGGTACACGGCCGATTTTCCTGAACTGCTTGGTCAGTTCATCAAATTTCTTCTCCTGCTCAGGCCAGTCGGCAGATTCATTCAGACCGCTTACAAAAGCTTCCATTTTTTCGAGGATCACCAATTTACCGGTTAAATTATCCTCTTCCTTCTGCTTCTGTTTTACAAGGCGGTCTACCTTATGCTCATCAAATGTGCTGAGAAGGGATTCAAATTTGGTTTCCAGCTTTTCAGCCTCATCTGCCGGAATGGGCTTAACATGCTCCCAGCGCCCTTTTATTCTACCTACATCTTTGGTGTGGCTCCACTTTTTCTCATCTACAATCTCTTTCAGCTGATTCAGCAGATCTTTCTTCTTCTCCAGATTTTCAAGTCGAATACGCTTCTGTTCTTCGTAATGAGCCTGTTTCTTCTCTTCAAACTGCTCGCGAAGCTGATCAATTTTATCCTTAATGGGCTTGATGTCTGCATCTTCAGGGTCAGGACCTTCGCCCCAGGAGTTGTCAATATTGTCAAACTCCATCGATACGTATGCCCAATCCGTCATATCCATCAACTCTTCTGCTTTTTTCTCAAGCTCTTTGTAAAAAGTCAACGGATCGTCCTCGTCTGAAGCGTCTTCAGTTTCAGCAGCTGTTTCTTCATCTTCTGCTTTCACTTCTTTAACCTCATCCACTTCACTCTGCTCCAAAGATTCGGCCTCTTCACTTGAATCCTCTTCATCTTGATCTTGATCCACCTGATTTTCCTCTTCTGCTGTGGATACAGCTTCTTTCAGCTCTTCATAACGATCTTTTGCAGACTGCACCAAATTATCAAAATCACCAACTGCTTCTGCTCCTTTGATTTCATCAATCAATTCGGTCAGCTTTTCATCAGCTTTATCGGGACTCTCTTTAACGGTCTCCTCGGCACTTTCCAGAAATGTATTCACCTTCTGCTCCAGATTGGAAAATGCTTTTTCAAAAGCTTCCACTTGTGCTTCAACCGATTCAGGATCAACTGTGCCCAGTGTTCTCTCTTCGAAAAGGTTTGTTTTTTTCAGTTTCACATCCCCCTCATCCGTCACATAGACAAAATCATTTTCAAAAAGATGTTTATTATCAGCGGGTTGGGTATTCTTAGAATCAGTCAAAACAGATTGGATCTTTAAATTGCAAAATTACGGCCCTAAGCCTTCTTATGTAGCTTTATAGTTTAAACAAGTTTCAATATGGAAGCAACCACCAATTATACTCTGGGAGCCCCTTAACACGTTTTTCAAAAAAAAGACCCCGGGGTTGCCGGAGCCTTGTAAACATTTGAGAAATATCACGTTTAGTTCTCTTTGAAGAGATGTACATCCGTTTGAGGGAATGGGAAGCTGACATCATTCTTATCAAACTCCTCTTTCACCTTCTTGGTCACATCAAAACGAAGAGGCCAGACGTTTGCATTTTCCACCCAGGGACGCGCTATAATATCTACAGAACTATCTCCTAAATTACTAACTGCTATCTGTGGTGCAGGATCTTTCAATACGCGCTCGTCCGCATCCAAAACTTTCTTAATGATCTCCATCGCTTTATCCATGTCATCGCTGTAATCGATACCGAATACCATATCTACACGTCGTTTTTCAAACTTTGACATGTTCTGTATTTCAGTTCCCCAAACATTTGAGTTTGGCATGGAGATTCCAATATTATCAAACGAGTGCATTTCAGTTGTGAACAACCCGATAGAATCCACCACACCCGTTGTGCCTCCAATATTTACGGCATCGCCAACTTTAAACGGACGTAAAATCAGAAGCATTACGCCTGCGGCTACGTTACTGAGTGTACCCTGCAACGCCAGACCGACAGCCAATGCAGAAGCACCAAGAACTGCTACAATACTTGTAGTCTCAATTCCAAATTGTCCCAATACTGCCAGTATTGTTATGACCAGAATCAAAATCTTTATGGTCTGACCAAGTATGGGGACGAGAGTATCATCAATCCCTTTTGATGCAGATGCTTTAGCTACAACTTTTCTTTTTCCCCAACCGGCTAGCCACCAGCCAAGCATCAGTATTACAATTGCACCAACTACACTTAAACCGTGCTCAACAATCATTGGTGTTAGCTCTTCAAATTGTCCTTCAAGATTTTCCATCTTCTATTCGTATTTTTCAATTAATGTTTATTGCAGAGAGAGAAGCATTAATAAAAGTCCCCACTATTAAATAACAACCGCTTACATCTTGTATACCCAATAGTTTAAATAAAAAAATCCGGCTCTGCATGTGCAAAGCCGGATTTTTAAAGTTTCAGATTATTCCAGATGGCTCCTTAGCATCCAGGCCGTTTTGGAATGAACATCTAATCGCTCCGTAATCAGATCGATTGTAGCTTCATCGCCGGCCTCTTCACAAGCAGGCAGCACTTCCCGAGCTGTTCTTAATATCGTTTCATTATCAAGAGCCAGTTGTCTCACCATCTGTAGAGCATCCGGTTGATCGGTATCCTCTTCTATGGATGTGATCTCAGAAAATTCCCGAAATGATCCGGGAGCAGGATACCCGATTGATCGAATTCTTTCAGCTATTTCGTCGATGGCTTCAGCCAACTCTGTGTACTGCTCTTCGAACATTCCATGAAGAGAATGAAAGAGCTGCCCGGTCACATTCCAATGGTAATTGTGGGTTTTCAGGTACACCATATAGCTGTCGGCCAATACTCTTGAAAGCCCCTCAGCTATTTTCTTTCTGTGTTCGTCAGAAATTCCAATATTGATGTCCATCTTGTCTGTTCCGTTAACTGTTTTGATATCAGGCATAATACTTCTCCGATAGATTCAAATTTTCATTATTTATTTAAATGACAAATCTGAACCTGATATCATTCCATATAAAACAGTACGTTAATCGACCCTCCGAGACCCTAAGGGAATGGAGGTTAGCGAGTTGAATCAGGCGTCGATCTGATGGACTTCCTTAAGAATGGCTTTGGCATTTTTGTCTTTCCCCTGCATTACACGATGCTGGAGGTTGGTGATAATTTCCGATTCCGCTCTCTCGTAGGCCATCTCCTTAGCCTCTTTTTCCGTTCCGGTTCTCAGAAGATCATAGATATCATCAGCACGTACAATGCTATAGATATTATCTTCATTGAAGGCATGAGAGCGAAGATCTTCAAACTTTTGAAAAAGTGCCGGAAACTCATTGTTATCGTCAGCCCGGTCAACAACTTCAACATCCTCAGGGCCTTCAGCACTTAATGGTGTTTTGCAGAGATAGTAAAATTTTTGCTTATAGATCATCTGATTGTCTGATATCTTTTTATTTTAAGCGAATATACAACAATTGTATCAAAGTTCTGACTAAGTATAGCTATTGCAACACGTCAGAATCAACCAACGTTTTTCGGGGATATGAAATCTATTTTATTCGGGTGTATCATTTCGTGTTTCATCCTGTTCACGGCCTGCAGCACTCACCAAACCGTTACTGAATCTGATCCTTTCCCTCCCTCATCTCCCGATCATTCGGGAATGTGGTTGATGCCTCAGTTACAGGGTGAACTTTATGAATTACTTAACGAGCGGGGACTTACATTAACCGAAGATGAAATTTATAGCAATACCGAACCTTCACTTCATCGCGCAATAACACGCATTAATATCGGAAATGAAGGGGGAGGCACCGGATCTTTTGTCTCAGATCAAGGACTCATACTTACCAACCATCATGTAGCTTACGATGCCATCACTTCGGCAAGCTCAACCGATCACAACTACCTCATTAACGGATTTTACGCTCAAACAGCCAAAGATGAGATTCCTGTTCCCGGCTACACCGTGCATATCCCCCTCGAACAAATTGATATTACGAACGAAATCACTTCCCGGCTGGACTCTGAACTGACGTATCAGGAGGAAGCTGAACAAATTGAAGTCATAAAACAGCAGCTTATTGAAGAGTACACCACTGATGATGCGGATATTACAGCAGAAATTGACGATATCTGGAGCGGTAACCGGTATATTCTTTCATCCTATCAAATCATCCGGGATGTTCGCTTGGTATATGCGCCGGAAGAAGCGATCGGTAAATTTGGCGGTGATATCGACAATTGGATGTGGCCGCGACATACCGGGGATTTTACTTTTCTGCGGGCTTATGTATCTCAGGATGGTACCGCACAAGAGTACCAGCCTCAAAATGTACCATATCAACCGGACTACACGCTTCCTATTAAAAACGGGCTATTGAATCCCGGCGATTTCACTATGACTCTCGGGTTTCCTGGCACCACCTATCGCCAGGAGAGCAGTTACGCATTCGATTTTTACGAACATCGGCAGTTTCCTGTTTTGGAAAAAGCGTTCCGTGCTTATCTGAACGGGTTGGAATCAGTCTCTTCACCTCAGGACGGTAATACTGAAGTAGCTGCAGAAAAAGCATCCATTGCGAATACCTTAAAGTATTACAATGGAATCAGAGAAGGGTTTGAAAAACACAATATCACTCAACAAAAGAGCCAATTTGATGACCGGTTTTATGAATGGGTCAAATCCGATTCCCTACGAAACCTAAAATATGGGCGAGTGTTGCAGCAATTAGAACAAAGCTATTCCATTGCCGGACAAACTGGAGATGTTCTCTACCTGAGTTTCTACGCTCTTCAATTTAGTAAAATACTCCAGGCAGCCTCCCTTTTTGATGAAATCTATTCAACCTCCCCAGATGATGAAGTTCAGCAATCTGATGAGGAGAAGCTTATGATGTATGATTTTTTCAGGCAGCTTCACCAGGCTTACAATCCGGATTCAGAACGGATCATTTTGAGAGATCTGCTCTTTGCTTTTGCAGAACTCCCGGAAGACAGAAGACCCCTCATCTACTACAGGTTTTTTGATGGAGCAGCTACGGATGAACTTCAACATGAACTGCAGCAGTTTATAGACCGGCAATTTAGCACTTCAGTTTTAACAGACACTTCAGCTGCCAGGGATTTGATTTTTTCAGAATACAATCCTTCTGAGCAGTCCCGGCCCGATAGCCTCTACCTCATTGCCAATGACATTCACGAAATGTTTGAACAGAGCAGAGAGAATTACGTTCGTCACTTTCGATATCTGCTGCCTGCACAAAAACGGTATGTTGAGGGGGTTCAGGAGATGAATCCGGAAAATCTTCATCATGCCGATGCCAATTTTACACTGCGTTTAAGCGCCGGCGAAATTATGGGTTACAAGCCGGAAGATGGTGTTTATAATCTGCCTTTCACAACACTCAGCGGTATGTTTGCCAAAAACCGTGACGAATTTCCATTTTCAGTTCCCGAAAAATTAACAACATATTCTGCAAATCAGGCAGACTTTTCAGGCTACGAAAATTACGATGGGGATTTGATGCTTAATTTTCTTTCAACCAACGATATCACAGGCGGGAATTCCGGAAGCCCCGTTTTAAACAGACACGGAGAGTTGATCGGTTTAGCTTTTGATGGAAATATCGAAGGGATTGTCAGTGATTACTTTTTTATTCCTCAACTTAGCAGAACATTGAGTGTAGACATCCGGTTCATCCTATTTATGATGGATGAAATTGATAACACAGACCGGCTGCTTGATGAACTCAGAATTATATCCGACTAAATCTCCTTGGGCGACACAATCCAAAGCAATTTACAACTGCTCTGCCGGATGTCGTTCCAGGATTCGGCACTCGTTTCAAAACAGGCCAGGGCTGAAGTTGGAACATGATGTGTAAAAGATTGCTTAGAGAGTGCACTCATAACTTCAGCCGTCATCGGATTGTGGCCAATGGTCATGACAACTTCACTTTTTGCATCTGCTGACCTGATGGCATTTAAATAAGCCATCGGCTCTCCATGGTAGAGCTCTTCATCCCAGTTGATTCTCTCAACATTGAATCCAACCTCCTTTGCCACGGCCTGAGCTGTTTGTTGGGCCCGTTTTGCCGTAGAGCTAAATATTTGCCCTGGGATGATCCCCAGTTCCTTTAGATAAGCCCCCATTCTTGGTGCATCTTTCATTCCCCTTGAATTCAATGGCCGATCAAAATCGCGTAGTTTTTCATCGCTCCAGGAGGATTTCGCGTGTCTCATCATCAAGATTTTCTTTTTCATTCTTATCTCCTTTTATCTCTATATCAGTTATACTAAGATGCTGTTTTGCAAGCTCATCCACAATATTTCGTTTAAAATAATTATGGAATTTTATTCAAAATTCTACCCGGGAGGTAGAACATTAGCGCGGCTCCTCTCACAATCATAAACAGGAGCATAGCCAGCCACAATCCATGAATTAAAATGAGTTCTGTTCCAATATAGTAGGCAGGCAAAAAGAATAGAAAAGTAGCTGCAAGCATTGTATTTCGCATCGGTCCTGTTTCCGTAGCCCCAATAAAAACACCATCCAGAATATAACAGAAACTGGAAACAAGCGGTGCCATCACTGTCCAGAAGAGAACAAC
This sequence comes from Rhodohalobacter barkolensis, assembly GCF_002834295.1. Lineage (NCBI taxonomy): Bacteria > Pseudomonadati > Balneolota > Balneolia > Balneolales > Balneolaceae > Rhodohalobacter > Rhodohalobacter barkolensis. The sequence continues at coordinate 285,079 of NZ_PISP01000003.1, forward strand.
TTTTGCGAGTTCAATCACCTCTGCATTGTTGGTAAAGATTCTTAAAATAGCATCACCGAACACACCGTAGGCAATTGTCCCAATCATCCCCAAAACCAATCCCCATCCAAGGTTGTAGTAAACGGCCTTTCGAAGTCCCTCCTGATCGCGCCGCCCTTTGTACTTCCCAACCAGACTTTCTGCGGCGTAAGCAAAACCGTCAATTCCGTACGATGCAACCATCCAAAGCTGAAGCAGAATTGTATTGGCAGCCAAAACCAAGTCACCTTGCTTGGCCGACATTGCTGTAAAAAACGAGAAGGTGAAAATCAGGCAAAGCGTACGGATAAAAATATCCCGGTTTACCGAAAAATATCTCTTCAGTTCATCCGGATTAAACAGCTCTGTTCTGATAAAATGAGACAGGTATCGCTTGTACCGTTTCACATAAAGGTAAACAGCCAGGCCGAGGGCCAGGTAAGTAGAAATCAAGGTTCCATACGCCACACCGTCTACATGCATATCCAAGACCTGGATAAAAAAGATGTTGAGAACAATGTTCAGCAGATTATGAACAATCGTCACAATCATCGGGTATTTGGCGTTTTGCATCCCGAGGAACCAACCATTCAGTCCGTAAAGTGCTAAAACAGCCGGCGCCGTGTAGATCCGAATATCGAAGTAGACCTTTGTAAAATTCGCAACTTCGCTGCTGCTATCGATAACCCACAAACTGAACAGCGCAATGGGTGACTGCAACAGGATGATCAGCAGCCCCATCGACCAGGCAATGAGCTGCACCCTGGCCAGTATCATCATCATACCCTGCCGGTTGCGTCCGCCATACTCTTGCGCCGTTAATCCGGTAGTCCCCATTCTCAAAAAGCCAAATCCCCAGAACAAAAAATTAAAAATCATGCCCCCTACCGCCAGCGCTCCTAAATAGTACACCTGATCTAAGTGACCGACCAGCGCTGTATCCACCACACCGAGCAGCGGAACCGAAAGGTTGCTGATGATATTGGGAATGGCCAGTTTAAGTATATTCTTGTTCAAGAAAAGATGGTTACATTGGCGGCGGAATAAGCGTCAAAACTATCGTAAAATTTCTAAGAAAGAAAACCTGATATGGAATTGAGTTATTGGGAAAGCCGATGGAGAAAAAATAAAATCGGATTTCACATGCCGGACGGATATCTCGCACTTGAAAAACATCTGAAAACGCTGACCTTTCCTCAAGATGGCACAGTTCTGGTACCTCTTTGTGGGAAAAGCGTAGATTTGATCACGCTCTCAAAATATTTCGGGAAAGTGATGGGGGTTGAGTTTTCGGAGAAAGCTATCCTGGAATTTTTTCGCGAACAGAATCTGGAGTATTCGGTATCAACTTTCGCAAATTTCAAAATATATACTTCGGGAATATTTGAGCTCTGGTGCGGTGATTTCATGAAACTGCCGGCGCACAAAATCAAACCTGTAGATCTTATTTACGACAAGGCTGCACTCGTTGCTCTGCCTGAAAACAGAAGAGGCGGGTACATGGAAAAACTGTTAAGTCTCACCTCAGATCATACCGATATTCTGCTTCATCACTTCATTTATGCTCAGAATGAAATGCCGGGTCCGCCGTTTAGTGTTCCCGATGATGAGCTAATGCACTATATAGGCTCTGATTACCAAACTAAAATCCTGGAAGAGAACAGAATTGACATAAATCGGTTCAAAAAATTCCAAAAACGGGGTCTGAAGAGCGGACTAATGGAAAGATTTATTCTTTTTACATCTAAAAGTTGAAGAAAACCTTCAATATTTGTTAAGATTAGCCTTTATTCGAGTAAGAAGGTTGCATATCAAATTACCTGCAATTATTTTCTGATTCGCATTTACATTCCCATATCGTAAACCAACATATTTTCTCACATGGATTTATACACGCGCAACAAGATTTTAACAGTCGTTCTCGGTATTCTTATCGTAGCCCTGTCATATTTTCTGTACCGGTCTATCGTTGACCCTTACCAGGAAGTTATTGAAGAAAGAGAAATGGTAGAACGTGAACGACACCGTATGGAGTTGGTTCGCGATGTTTTAGTACAGTATCGAAATAGAAGAGGAAATTTCCCTCCAACTGATGGCGGACTTGACAGTCTTGTTCAGTTCCTGAAAACTGATGAATTCATTGTTGAACGAGCTGATTCTCTCTTCACATTTATGCCCCCCAGCACGTACAGTGCCGACTCTTTGGTTTTCTCTCCAAGACCTCCGCACAATAAGTTTGAGTATACCCTGAACGATACGATCCGACCACGGCTCTATCTTCTTGAAAATCCGGGCACGGATGATAAGATTGGCGACCTACAGCGAACTACGTTGCTGAACGCGCCTAACTGGAATTAATATGGCAATTGGTGGTTCTTGTCTCGGGGTTTCATATGCCGACAATCATTTGTTCTACTCGGTTAATGACCCCGAAAAAAAGGACCATCTGAACCATATTGGCAGCATCGATTTTAATTTCGATGTACAGCAAGCCATTATTACGGGGAGCGAAAATGGGTTTCCCGCTATAAAAAGCTCTCTCGAAAATCTAAAAGAGAAATTCAACTGCTCTACAGTTAAAATTCTCTCCCCCGCAACAGAAGAGTGCTGGACCATTGTTCCCCGCTCTGTGTATGAAGATTCCTCCGAACGCGAGGCACACATCTCCCTGCTTATGCACGGTGTTCAACGCAGCCAGGTTGAAACCACATGGATTCCAGTAAGCAATGCCGATTACAAACTGCTCCTGCTCAGAAACACAGAAACAATGCAGGGGTTTAATTACCTTCTGGGCGAATTTACAGATTCAGAATACGTTGCTGAGTTTGAAATAGGCGCCGATTGGCAGACACACAGCCGTGCCAGCGGCTCTTTTATGAAAGTTTATTGCCAAAAAAACTATATCTCTGCGGCTTCATTTATTTTGGGAAAACTGAGGGGTTGTACATTTATCCGGCATGAAAATGCGGCCGACCTGCCCTATCTCTGGAATATGTATGCCGATAAACTGAGTTGGATGAATGGGCTGCACGACACGATTTATGTATATGGCCAACACAGCCACTCAGTAATTGAATCACTCAGTACGTTTTGGGACGATTCCGGACCCGTTCAAGTGATGAACTCACTTCAGGCAATGCATGTTGATGCGGATGAAAAAACGTATGGGTTTAAGCTGGAAAGTGCTTACCCCGCTATTATGATGAGTTTGAATAAAGACGCTGAAATTGAAGACCCGACGTCATGAGAATTATTACAGGCAAACTGAAAGGGCGAAACATTCCGGTCCCAAATACAGACCTGTTGCGCCCCACTACTGACCGTACCAAAGAGGGAATCTTTGCCGTCATTGATGCACGAACCTATTTTGATAATACCCGTGTACTCGATCTTTTTGCTGGTAGCGGAAACCTGGGTTTTGAAGCTATTTCCAGAGGGGCTTCCTCCGTTTTGTTTGTAGACCAGGAAATTGATCATATCAAACAGATTGAAAAAACTGCAAACCTGTTTGGTGTCGAAAATCAGATCAGTACACTAAAGCTCGAAATTGAAAACTTTCTGGAAAAAACAGAGTACGGCTCATTCGATTTCATCTTTGCCGATCCACCTTACGATTACTTCTGGATGACAGAAATGATCGGTCAGGTTATGGAAGGATCGCTTCTAAAGGATGACGGTTGGTTTATCCTGGAACACGATAAACGGCACGATTTTTCTGACCACCCACAATGCCGGTTTTCAAAAGCGTATGGCCGAACCATTGCATCCATATTTCGCCATACGGACGAAGGATTTTAACTCACCATAATCCGAGTTCACTTCCCGTATTATCATATTTACATTCCAGGGATTGGTGTATCAATTTGAATATCTATACTTTATTCAGAAATCTACACTTAATGAATCACTCTCAAATGGAACGTATTGCACTCTACCCCGGATCGTTTGATCCCTGGACAAACGGCCACCTCGATATCCTGAGCCGAGCCGTTAAAATGTTTGATAAGATTATTGTTACTGTTGCGGTCAACAATAAAAAAAATGCAGTCTTCACCGGAGAGGAGAGAATTGAGTTAATCAGAGAGTCGATTCAAGATTATGACTGGTCAGATCAGGTAGAGATCATTCAATTTACGGGACTGCTGATTGATCTGGCCCGAAAGAAAGATGTCAATGTATTGCTGCGCGGAGTTCGGCAGATTTCAGATTTTGAATATGAATTCAGAATGGCTTTAGCCAACCGGCGCCTTGCCCCGGAGGTTGATACGGTCTTTCTGATGCCGGATGAACAACTCACCTTTATCTCTGCCACCATCGTTAAAGAGATCGCTGCCTGGAATGGCGATTTAAACAGTTTTGTCCCTGATAATGTGGCAAAAGCCCTACGGGAAAAATACAACAGTTAAACCCTGACGCGCCCCTTCTCAGAAACCGTTTGCCACGTGCATCAATTAATGTGTATTATAAAAGTCTGTCATTATTTGAGTGCAGTTTTGAGAACGAAATGCAAACTGTTTGGAGTTATATCAACCAAACATTAACAAAAAATAGCAGCATAGATGATTTCAAAAGGAGAAAAAATTGATACGGATTTTACGTTAAACGTTGTTGAAAACGGCAAGGAGAAAGAAGTTCAATTCTCAAATTTATTGACTCGCCCAACCATCGTTTCTGTTTACATGCGTAACAATACCAGTGGTTGCGACAAACAGAACAGGAGCCTTGCAGAACACGCAGATGAATTTGACAAGAAAGGATTCAATCTTGTTGCATTGAGTAAAGACACCTGTGGTTCGCATAAAAATTACGCCGAAAAACTCGACATCAACTACACACTGGCATCCGATCCTGATTTTAAATTTGCCAATGCAACAGATTCCATTGTAGAGAAGAAGATGTACGGGAAAACATTTGACGCACCTTCTCGTTCTGCCTTTATCATCGATACGGATGGAACTGTACTTGGAGTTATCGAAAAAATCAATACCAAAGCACATGCCGAAGAGTTATTTGAGCTGATTGAAACGCTTTAAATAGAACCGGCATCCTTATGAAACCGATGGAAACTGCATCGGTAAACCTGAAGATAGATTACCACATGAAATCGTTAGTAATAGTAGAGTCCCCTACAAAAACAAAGACAATTAAGAAGTATCTGCCTAAAGGTTATGTGGTGGATTCTTCCATGGGGCATATCCGCGACCTCCCCTCATCCGCAAAAGAGATACCGGCCAAGTATAAAAAAGAGGAGTGGTCAAATCTTGGCATTAATGTAGACGACCGTTATGACCCACTCTACGTGGTTCCCGCCGGAAAGAAAAAGATTGTTACAAAGCTGAAAAAAGAGCTGAAAGATGCCGATGAGCTGATACTCGCAACGGATGAAGACCGGGAAGGTGAAGCAATTTCATGGCACCTGACCGAGCTGTTAAAACCAACAGTTCCGGTAAAACGGATGGTGTTTCGAGAGATTACAAAGGAAGCTATTCAAAATGCACTCGAAAACTTTCGGGATATCGACATGAACCTGGTTCATGCTCAGGAAACACGCCGTATTCTGGATCGACTTGCCGGTTATACCATCTCTCCGCTGCTGTGGAAGAAAATTGCTCCCGGACTTTCTGCAGGACGTGTTCAGTCTGTTGCCGTTGAGTTCCTGGTTTCCCGCGAGCGGGAACGGATGAAATTCAGAAGTGCTACCTATTTCGACCTGAAAGCACAGCTCTCTAAAGAAGGTGATAAAAAGAATAAATTTTCAGGTGATCTCACTCACCTGAATGGCAAGCGCCTGGCCAGCGGTAAAGATTTTGATGAGAATACCGGCAAACTGAAAAAGCCGGACAGTGTAGTTCTTTTAGAAAAAGAGGATTCTGAAAACCTTCGGGACCTTCTCAATGAGGCTGCCTGGTCTGTTACGGATATTGATGTAAAAACTCAGAAGCGAAATCCCGCTCCTCCATTCATTACCTCAACGCTTCAGCAGGAAGCAAACCGGAAGTTTGGATTTTCGGCCCGAGATACGATGAGTATCGCACAAAAACTGTACGAAAACGGTTTGATTACCTACATGCGTACAGACTCCATGAACCTTTCCGGTCAGGCAATTAATGCCGCACGGAATGAGGTTGAAAAACAGTATGGGGAAGAGTATCTGTTTAAGCGTGTCCGGAATTACGGGAAATCGAAAGGAGCTCAGGAAGCCCACGAGGCTATTCGTCCGGCCGGCTCAAGTTTCGTTCATCCGGAAAAGGCCAAGCTAAGCGGACGCCAGTTTAAACTCTACGATTTGATCTGGAAACGTACCATTGCGACTCAGATGGCGGAAGCAAAACTGGAGTTTACCAACGTAACCATTACGGCTAAAAAAGACGATACAGAAGCTGATTTCCGTTCAGGCGGTAAAAAGATTCTATTCCCCGGTTATTTCCGTGCCTATGTGGAGGGAAGTGACGATCCGGATGCTGCGCTCGAAAACCAGGAAATTTTTCTGCCCGACATGAAGGAAGGTGAAGGAATTGATCTGCATGATCTGGAATCCATTTCTCACGAAACAAAACCACCTGCACGCTTTACTGAGGCTACTCTTGTCAAAGAGCTTGAAAAGAGAGGCGTAGGACGCCCCAGTACGTACGCTACAATTATCAGCACCATTCAGGATCGCGGTTATGCTCAGAAAGCAGGGAAAACCCTGGTCCCGACGTACACCGCATTTGCTGTAACTGAGCTTCTTGAAAAACACTTCCCTGAAATTGTAGACAGTGACTTTACCTCATCGCTTGAAGATAAGCTGGATCAAATTGCCAAAGGCAAATACGACCCGGTAAAATATTTGGATGACTACTACAAAGGTGAAAACGGACTAAAGGAGAAAGTCGATCAGCGTGAAGATAAAATTGACCCGCAGGAAGCCAGATTACTGGACCTGCCTATTGAAGGGTTAAACGGAATGCAGGTTCATGTGGGTCGTTACGGTCCCTATGTAAAGGGAGAGATTGACGGTGAAGAAGTGACGACTTCACTTCCGGTTGATCTGGATCCGGGAGAGCTCTCTGCTGATAAAATCAGAGAGTTGATCAAGGCTGAAAAAGAGGGGCCTAAATCGCTTGGAAACCACCCGGGTACCGGAGAGCCCGTGTTTGTGCTTTCGGGCCGTTACGGGCCTTATGTGCAGCTCGGAGAGGTAACAGAAGAGAACAAGAAGCCTAAACGAGTATCCCTTCTGAAGGGAATGAAACCGGATGACGTTGATTTTGATCTGGCCGTCTCACTACTGGAACTCCCTCGAACTTTGGGTGAACACCCTGAAACCGGCAAAGTTGTAAAAGCCGGAGTAGGCAGATACGGACCTTATGTATTGCACGACGGTACATTCAAATCCTTGAAAAAAGATGACAATGTCCTGACGGTTGATCTCGACCGGGCCGTTCAATTGCTTAAAGAGAAGAGCAAGGGAAGCCGGGGAAGTTCAACTATTGCAGAGCTTGGAAACCATCCTGAAACGGACAAGCCGGTAAAAGTAATGACCGGACGATACGGTCCCTACCTGAAATATGGCAAGAAAAACGTGTCGCTTCCCAAAGGAACAGAACCCGAAAAAGTATCGATGGGAGATGCAGTTCGCTTAATTGAAGAAAAAGGGAAGAAGTAATTTTTTGCATTTAACCTGAAGAAAAGCCCAACAGTACTGTTGGGCTTTTTTTTCTGTACAGGAGTTTCAGAAGGCGCACTAAATACTCCATCTTGAGATTTATCACATTTCCTACAGCTTACTTCTAAAGTATTTTCTCCAAACACGATCCGCAATCGCGGATCAAATGTGAATAGCCCCGACTGCAAGTCGGGATAGTAGAAAAAGGTGATTATTTAGAATCCTGAAGGGGTTCAATATTTACCAGAGTTCGACTCATAGTATAATCTTTTGGCGAAACAGAAATCCATCGAAATCATATAATTTTATATTAAAACTCAGAGAATGACACCCCTTGCCACCTTCAAAGAGGGAATTTTTAAACCCTTTGTCTAAACTAAAAATCAACCTTCAACGGGAATTAACTACTTACTCAGGATTCAGATCATGATATCGAAAACAGTCTGTGGTATGGTCGCTCACCAAACCGCACGCCTGCATATAGGCGTAAACGGTAGTACTGCCTAAGAATGAAAAACCTCTTCTTTTCAAATCCTTTGCTATTTGATCAGACAATACCGTTTTAGCAGGTACATCTTTCAGGGATTCAGGCGAATTTACGATTGGTTGGTGATCAACAAATTCCCAGATATACTTGTCAAATGAACCGAACTCTTTTTGTACTTCTAAAAAACACTTCGCATTGTTAATCGCAGATCGGATCTTCTTGTCGTATCGCACAATTCCTTCATTTTCCATCAATCGCGCCACATCCTCATCTCCAAATCCTGCCACAACATTTGGATCAAAATCTGCAAATGCACTGCGGTACGCCTCTCTCTTTTTAAGAATGGTACTCCAGCTCAATCCGGCCTGGGCACTTTCAAGGATCAAAAATTCAAAGTGGACACGATCGTCATGCACCGGCACACCCCACTCCTCATCGTGATAGCGGACATACTGTTCAAAAGTATTTACAACCCAGCTGCATCTCTTTTTTTGATCCATCTCAAACAAAACTAATTATTGTACAGTTGATCCTTTTGCCAGCCACCAGGGATGAACTTCAACCTCCAGACGCCCTGCCTTCACCATCGGGTCTTCGCTCGCCAGTTTCTCCGCCTCTTCAATTGTAGCAACACTATAAACTGAAAATCCGCGAATATCACTCTCATCACCGGTCGGCCCATTCAAATTAATAATCCCCTTTTCATACAAATTGCCCAAATACTCCAGGTGTTGCTGTTGAAGCCGGGCAGCTTCTTCGGGATTCTGACTCCGCTCAGGTCCCGACTTCAGAAAAACGATGAAGTACTTCTGCATCGTCATCTCTTCACCGGCCCACTCATATACAAACGTTTCCGGAACAGCTGTAGAATCGGTCTGCTGTGCTTCAGCAGTCATTACTGTTGCCGCCAAAGTCAGACCTAATGTTAAAAGTATTCTTCTCATCTTTTATCTGTCTTTTGATTTGAGTTATGATAGAGAAGCTACAAAGTTTTATTTTATAATAAATAGTCGGAATGTTTTGCAGAACTTTTTTTGATTTATTCTGAGTTTAGCGAAGGATTTCGGGTAAAGTTTTTTGTGGGAGATTCTTCACTTCGTTCAGAATGACGCAGCAAGTTAAGAATGGCTCATTTGGTTCAGAATGATGCAGCTGGTTCTTTAAAGCACTCACTAGTACAAATTTCTTTAATGACATCTAAAAAACACACTATGCACATCGATCATATCGGAATTGCAGTAAAAAATCTGGATGAAGCCGTTAAAACGTACGAGAAAATTCTCAATACAACTTGCTACAAAAGAGAAGTTGTTGAAGGTGAAAAAGTTGATACCGCATTCTTACAAACCGGAGAATCAAAAGTAGAATTGCTGGGAGGAACCTCTCCGGATTCCGTCATAAACACCTATATCGAAAAACGCGGTGAAGGTATTCATCACGTCGCTTTTGAAGTAGATGATATAATTGCAGAGATGAAACGTCTGAAAGAAGAAGGCTTTACACTCCTGAACGAAAAACCCAAAAAGGGAGCTGATAACAAGCTGGTTGCATTCCTTCACCCCAAAGGAAATCATGGCGTATTGGTTGAACTCTGTCAATCGCAGAACAAATAAAACAACTCAACCCGGACGGTTTCCTTTTCACTTCCGCGGGAACAGTCTTACCTTTACGATTCACAATTTAAAAATTAAGTCAACCGATCAACATGCAAGACGGCGCACGTTTTTTTGCTTATGCTACTTGGACAGTGATGATTTCACTGGCTATCATTCTTTTTACCAATCGCTTTCTTGATTTTATTTCTGAACCGGGATTTACAGGTACACTGGTACTGTTAGCTTTCGGGTTCCTCTATATGAATTTAACCTATGCCGCCGTGAAGCGATACATTCGCAAGGTACCGGCTCCCACCAACCTTCATATACTGCTTACCGTATTGGTTTTTCTCCCACCCGCAGCATGGGTAACTGCGTTTGCCGAACCCTTTACAACTACTGAAATCTTAATTCTTGTGGTTCTGGGAATTTCCTGTATTCTGGGAATGATCTACGGTAACCGGGCAGGCATTAAGGCTCGCTACGAGTATATCCAGGAGCTGAAAGAGCATCAAGCAAAAAACGGACACTCTTAGATCATTTTTTAAGACATTCTGTAAATCAGCCGACCATAAAGGTCGACTGTTTAGTAAAGGTCGAGTTGGTAATTAGAATTAGTAGTGATCGAAATCCCCTCTTTTTTTCCGCATAAAATAGTCCTTCGAAGCGTCTACAACTTTTGGCGCCAGCATGAGTGTTCCGATCATTGTTGGCAGTGCCATCATGGCAAACATTCCATCAACCAGGTTAACGACCATATCAATTGTTGTAATAGACCCGATGAAGATTGAGAAGATGTAGAAGTAGTTGTAGTAGTGTTTTCTGTGTGCACCGCCTATAAAATTCAAACATTTAGTACCATAGTACGAATAGGTGAACATGGTAGTAATGCTGAAGATAAACACGCAGATCAGTAACAAATAGGTACCGAATACAGGAATTCCGGTATCGAAAGCTACAGCCGTCATTGTAATTCCGTCAACAGTATTATCGGTCCAGGCGCCGGTCATAAGCAGCGCAAAAGCCGTCATAGTACAAACAAGAAGTGTATCAATGGCCGGCTCCAGCATTCCAACCAATCCTTCGCGAACCGGTTCTCTTGTTTTTGCAGCACCGTGTGCCATCGCTTCAGTACCGATTCCTGCTTCATTTGAAAATGCACCCCGGCGAATTCCATTCGAAATCACAACACCCAAAGCACCGCCTGCAGCAGCCTCTCCGGTAAATGCATCTGTTACTATCAGCCAAAAATAGTGTGGTACATCCACAATATTGTTGATAATGATATAGACAACCGTAAGAATGTAGAGAAGTACCATCAACGGTACCAATCGCGCAGCTACGTGCCCAATTCGCTTAATTCCGCCAAAAATAACCAGTGAAACCAAGGCAACCAGAATTAAACCCACGATAATATCGGAGAGGCGAAATCCCGTTTCTGTAAGAAAAGACCCGGCAAGGATCATCGTCTCATACCCCAGCAATCCGTTTTCAGCCAGCATGGTATCCCGAACAATCTGTGTTAGCTGATTCGACTGGAACATTGGAGTACAACCAATCAAACCGGCAATACTAAAAAAGATGGCAAGTGGCTTCCATTTTTCACCCAGTCCCTCTGTGATATAATACATAGGCCCACCCTGTATTTTTCCACTGGAATCTTTCCCGCGATACATAATTGAGAGCGTACAGGTAAAGAATTTTGTGGCCATACCTACAATAGCCGTCACCCACATCCAAAAAATAGCACCGGGACCGCCCACACCTAAAGCAATGGCAACTCCACTGATATTCCCCATTCCAACGGTTGCCGCAAGCGTACTGGAAAGTGCCTGAAAATGGTTGATGTCACCGGGTGCATCGGGATCTTCATACTTACCGGAGAGGACTTCAATTCCATGCTTAAAGTTCCTGTAGGGCATAAATCGGCTAAATACGAGAAAAAATATCCCACCGCCTACAAGCAGAACCAAGAGAGGAGTTCCCCAGGCGTAATTAGCAAAATCGACAAACAGTTGTTCTAAAAATTCCAGAGCTGTACCTCACATTGGGTTTGGTTATTGGATGAATGAAAGTCGAGGCTTTCACCGTCCGGATCGATAATCAGCGTAATCAATCTTCGGCGGCTTAATATCACAATTTCTGAGAAAAAGTGAAATTTGAGCACGATGATATTCGCCATGAACGATAATATGTCGGCATATTTTATTTAAAACAGCACTTTTTTTAACTCTTTTTTCTGTTAAATAATAAATTTCGGCGTCAAGATTTACTTCGTGATCGCCGATCAAATCGATCCATTTTCTGTTTAACTGCTTTGCTTTTCTTCGAAGTTCTGCGGGTTTATACTCATCCCATTTTTCAGATTCAGACATGGATGTATCCACCACACGGCTGTACCAGACATCCTGAATATTTACAATGTGCGCTAAAAATGCCCGGCAAGCCACTTCATTTTTAAAAGGAGTTTGTCTGCTGATGTGATCCAGCAGTTTACGGGTACACCAAAGATCGTAGGTGAAAAGAAGCTGAAGAGGCTGTCGCTGATCCATTAAATTATGAAATTCCGAAATATCTGCCGATTCCGCTTAAAATAAATTGAACACTGATGGCCAGCGCGATGAAACCCATCAAACGAGTCATAACATTCAACCCTGTGTGTCCAATATATTTGGCCGATATCGGAGCGAGTCTAAGCAGACCATATGTTGTTATAACTACCAAACCGATTGAAATACCATTAATTAGATAGTCGAACATACTCTCTGCCTGTGTGGCAAAACCAATCACAACAGCAATACTTCCCGGACCGGATAATAGTGGGAGAGCCAATGGACTGAATGAAATATCCTCTTTTTCCATCGCAGCTTTCTCATCCTCTTCTGTTAGCTTTCTCCCGGACTTTTCCGGATTTAACATAGAGTAAGCTGTCCGCATAATGATTAATCCTCCGGCTATTCTAATACCGGGAAGTGATATTCCAAAAAAACTAAGTATAAACGTACCAAGCAGCAGAAAAACGATAAGTACGCCTAACATATAAAGAGAAGCCCAGAGTGCAGTCTGATCTCGTTCAGCATCGCTAAATCTGTCCGTTAATGATAGAAAAAGCGGCATTGCAGCAAGCGGGTTAACCACAGAAAAAAGAGAGGTAAAACTTGCAAAAAGAAGTCCACCCCAGTTTAAAAAGTGTGATGCCGTTCCATCTGTAATTGTATCGGGTATCCATTCAAACATAGCGTCAAAGATAATGAGGATTAGCTGCATTTTAAATCAAAATTTTCACCAATCATTCAAACAAAAAACGAATAATTTGTACCTTTGCAGTCTACTTGCAATCCTACATCAAATTTGATTTATACAATGGATACCTCAGAGATTTTAGAAAAGGCGAAACAGATTATAAACGGATCTGAAAGCAGAAATGAGAAATTACAGTCTATTTGTGAGCTTTTAGACGAAAACGTTGACGTTTTTGACTGGACCGGATTCTATTTGGTAGCTGAGGATGAAGAGAACATGCTGGAACTGGGTCCCTATGTTGGAGAAGCAACCGATCATACCCGAATCCCGTTTGGAAAAGGAATTTGCGGGCAGGCCGCAGATACGCTGAAAACTTTTGTTGTTCAGGATGTAAATAAAGCGAACAACTACCTGGCATGCAGTATTCATGTGAAATCTGAGATTGTAGTCCCTATCTTAAAAGGAGAGCAATTTGTGGGTGAACTCGATATCGACTCTCATACCAAAGACGCAATATCACCTGAATTACAAACTCTTTGTGAAGAGATTTGTAAATCGTTAGCCCCAATATTCTAAGCGCATTTACCTTACGAATCCACTCTGCCGAACGATTCTTGAGAGGGGGTGGTTTTTTCCGGGCTGAGAGCAAACGGTTGAATCTTTTTTCCGTCTAATACCCACGTGTCTTTTTTATAGTTTACTCCATCAATGGAAGTTGTAATAAATTATAAAAAATAGGGTTTTATGTGTGATAAATTGTATCACTTCAGAAAAACTGACGTACGAGTTCTTACATTTTTAATTTACCAATGTTAACTAAAAATACTATTCGGTTGAAAAAGCTACTTTACCTTTCAAGCGCTATTCTATTCATCCTTTTGACCTCTTCCTGTAGTTCTGAAGATTCGGATAATATGTCACCCAACCGTCCCGGCGGCTTTGGTGAGGGCCCTGCAGCCAGCGTAGAGGTTGTTCCTGTTCAAACAGAATCAATTTCTGACCAGGTCCGATCTTATGGCACCATTCGGGCTCAGGATGTTGTTTCTGTCACCCCGCAGGTAACCAATCAGGTTACCCGTATTTTAGTTGACCTGGGAGATAATGTCAGCCGCGGACAAGTGATGGCAGAAATTTACGATGTGCCCTTCCGTGATGCCATGGAACAAGCTCAGGCACAGATTCGGCAACAGGAAGTAGCATTTGAAAGAGACAGTTCAGAGTTTGCCCGCCAGCAACAGCTTTTTGATCGTAATCTTATCAGCCGGTCTGAACTGGATAATGTTCGTGCCACTTACCTGAACAGCCGGGCTCAGCTCGAAGCAGCCCGTGCCAACCTGACCCAGAGCCGGGAGAATCTGGAACACACCAAGATCAAATCGCCGGTTGATGGTGTTGTTCTAAGCCGCTCTATTGCCGAAGGTGATATTGCATCGTCCGGACAGGTTGCTTTTGAAGTAGCTAATCTTGTTGGTTTTGAAACCCGTGTATTTTTACCTCTTCAGGACTGGGAGCTGATCCAGCCGGGGCAATCTGTATCCCTCTCACTCTCAAGCCGGTCTGATGCAATAGCTGAGGGTGTTGTTTCCCGTATCAGCCCGCAACTGGACCCTACTACCGGACTTGGTGAAGTTGTGATTACTCTAACCGATACAGAATCAAATATCTACCAGGGAGCGTTGGTTCAGACACGAATCAACCTGCAGACCCGCGAAAATGCGGTTGTCATTCCGAGATCTGCTATGGTAGAAAAAGTGGATACATACATTGAACCGGAAACCGGAACGATTGAATTGGAGAGAACATACTCTGCATTTGTAAATCAGGGCGATTCCATAGCGGTTCGCCGGGAACTGGAACTTGGTATTGAACAGGGAGACCGAATTGAGGTCATAAGCGGACTGCAGGCAGGAGACGGTTTAATTGTAACCGGT